>NZ_JBSGHB010000013.1:0-63215 GCF_053604195.1 Actinokineospora sp. NPDC004072
AGGCGGTGAAGGCGGGCGGAGCCCGTTCACGCCCTCGCGAGTTTAGCGGCGTTTCGCTCCCCGCGAATGCAAGTCCACCCCATCGGACACTTGGGGTGGGGCGGTTGCTGTTGGTGGGTGGCTGGTCTGCTCACATCAGTGTCCTTGTTGGTCTTGGGCGCGTTCCTGTTGGGTGCGTGGCAGGTCTGTTCACATCCTCGTGGGTCTGGGGGTGCGTTCCTGTGGTGGGTGGTGGGGCCTGCCCTTCCCTTCTCAGTGTCCTTGTTGGTCGGTTGGGGTGGGTGGGGTTGTTGGGCCTAGGGCTTGGGCTAGGCGGTCCACTACTCGTTTGTCTTTGGGGGGGAGGTGGATTGTGGGGCGGATCAGGGTGTGGGTTGCTACGGCTCGGCGGCGCCAGAGGAGGGAGGCGAACATTTCTGCTTCCACCTCCTGGTGGTCGGTGTAGCCGCGGCGGCCGAGGGCGGTGGAGAGCATTCGGCGGACCATGGTGGGGTCGAGGTCGGGGAGCAGGGTGGAGAGGAGGTCCACGTCGTCGGCGGCGGGGGTGCCTGCGGCGCTGTGGCCGAGGACCAGGTGGCCCAGTTCGTGCATGATCGCGTTCTCGCGGAAGGACGGCGAGGTGTTGTCGTCGTAGAACAGGTAGTCCGCGGTGGGGAGGGCGACCAGCAGGCCCGTCATGGGGACCGGGCGGCCGCCAAGGAGGGGGCCCATGGCCAGCAGCTCGATGGGGCGCCCGCGCAGGTCGGCCAGGCGGGCGCAGAAGTCCGCGATGTCGAAGGGGGACCCCGGTTCGGCGGGGATGCCCGCGATCACGGCGTCCACGGCGTCGGAGACGCGGCGGCGGGCGCGGCGCAGGGAGACCGGGCGGTCAGGCATCGCGCTGCCCGCGGGCGCGTTCGAGTTCGATGACGGCGTCCAGCATCTTCGTCAGGGCGGCCAGGCCCTCGGCCGAGACCATCGAGGCGCGCTGGGCGATGCGCAGCACGCCGGTGGCCGTCATCCGGTCCAGGATGGCCAGCTGGTCGTCGACGCGGCGGGTCAGGTTCGGGTCGTCGAGGTAGAGGTAGCCGTGGGGCACGCCGAAGAAGGCCTCCAGGCTGCGCAGCAGGTTGATGCTCGGGTTGTCGCGCTGCCCCGACCGCAGGTAGCCGATCATCACCGGGGTGCAGCCGACCGCGCAGGCGACCTCCTTGTTCGTGTACTGGCGCTCGGAGTCCGGGCGGATCGAGGCGAACAGCGTGTTCAGCTTCGCCGCCAGCGTCGGCCCGCCCCCGGTCTCTGTCACGCTCGGTCCACTCTCTCGTTCACCCTCGGTGTCGGCCTTGAGCTGATCGGGTGGAACCCCACCGTCACCCGGACCGTGCCGCCAAACTGTCATAGCCTCACCCTGGAAGATAGCCGCCATATCAGTTAATCGGTAGCGTCACGGCGGACGACTGGGGGCATCTCGTGGGGGAGGTGGGGCACACGTCGGGTGCGGTCTTCCGGGCGTTGGCCGTCGGCGAGGCGGCGTCCACCCTCGGCGACCAGCTCGCCAGGGTCGCGGTGGCCATGCTGGTCTACGGCGCCACCGGATCGGCGGCTGCCGCCGCGCTGACCTACGCCGCCACCCTGCTGCCCGACCTGGTCGCCGGCCCGCTGCTGGTCCCGCTGGTCGACCGCCACCCCCGCCGCCGGGTCATGGTGGTCACCGCGCTGGTGCAGGCCGCGCTGTCGGCAGTCCTCGCCATCCCCTCCGCGCCGGTCGCGGTGATCGTCGCGGCCGTCGCGGGCATCGCCGCGGCGGGCGCGCCGTTCCGCGCGGCGCAGGCGGTGACCGTGCGGGCGGTGCTGCCGCCGTCGTGGCACGGCCGCGGCCAGGCCCGGCTGTCGATGGTGCGCGAGGCGGGCCAGCTCGTCGGGCTCGGCATCGCCGCGGCCATCGTCGGCCTGGTCGGCGCGCACACCGCCTTCCTGCTCAACGCCGCGTCCTTCGTCGCGGTCGCGCTCCTCGTGCTGGCCTACGTGCCCGCCCTGCCCGCGCCCACCGCGCCCCCCGAGCCGGTGCGCGGCACGGGGCTGCGGCTGCTGTGGGCCGACCGGCGGCTGCGGGTGCTCAACGCCCTCATCCTCGTCGGCACGCTGGCGATCCTGCCCGACGCGGTGATGGTGCCGCTGGTGGTGGCGATGGGCGCGCCGGACTGGGTGATCGGCCCGCTGCTGGCCGCCGACGTCGTGGGCTTCCTGCTGGCCTCGGTGCTGCTCGACCGCCGCGACGACGCCGCCCGGCGGGCCATGATCGGGCCGCTGGTGGTGCTCAGCGTGCTGCCGCTGGCCCTGTTCGCCCTGGACCCCGGGCCGTGGGCGGCCGCGGCGCTGCTGGTGCTCTCCGGCGTCGGGGCCGCGCACATCCCGGCAGTGCGGGCGACGGTGCTCGACCTGGTGCCCGACGCCGCGGGCGGGCGCACGGTCGGCTGGATGCGCACCGGGCTGCGCGCCGGTCAGGGGATCGGGGTGCTCGTCGGCGGCGGGCTGGCCGACCTGCTCACCCCGTCGGGGGCCATCGGCGCGGTGGGCGCGGCGGGGACGGCCGCCGCGCTCCTCGGCGCGGCGGCCTGGAACCGGCTTCGGCCCGACCGCGTCGGGGGCCGGCTGGGGGTGTCGGCATGACCGACCGGATCACAAGTCGCGGTCGCCGCACATGGCAGTTCCTCCCTTCCCGCCGAAGGCGCCCCGCCGGGCGCGGCTCCGATTCGACCACGGCCAGCGTGGCACGGATGATCAGTTCCGCGAAATCGGCCGCCGCGCCGCGCTCCTGGGCGCTGTGGGGCTACGGCCTGCCCGCCGTGCTGTCGATCCTGGCCATCGACCTGGCCGCGGTCGCGGCCACCGTTGCCGGATCGTTGCTCTCGCCTGCGCCGTCCCGACGCGATTGGGCGCTGCTGGCCCTGTTCACCGGCTGCGCCCTGGTCCACGTCGCGTTGACCCGGTTGGCCGAGGAGCGCCGCCGCGGCAGGCGGCTGCAGCGCGGCGCGGTCGAGTTCGTCGACCAGTCGAGCATCTGGTTCTGCGGCGCGGCGCTGGTGCTGCCGGTCACCCTGGTCGTGCCGCTGGTCGTGGTCGTGCGCGCCGCCCGCTACCGCATCGCCCGCCGCCCGCCCGCGCTGTGGATCGCCACCTCGGCGACGGTGCTGCTGTCGGTGCACGGGGTGGGGCTGGTGCGGCCGCTGCTGCACGTCGAGGCCGCCAGCGGCATCCGGACGGCCGCGGTGCTGGCGCTGGCCATCGCGGCCTACTTCCTCGCCCAGGCCATCCCGATCGCCGTCTACCGCGGCGTCCGCTTCCGCGACTGGCGGCTGGTGACCCTGCTCGGCACGCCGGGCGACAACTGGCTGATCGTGCACACGCTGCTGCTGGCGGCCGCCGCGGCGGTGATCGCCGTCGTCGCCCCCGCCTGCCTGGTCGGGGTGCTGGCCGTCGCCGTCCGCGAGACGCTCAACGTCGGGAAGATCGCCGCGCTGGAGGCCGAGCGCGAGCAGCTGGCCGTCGACGCCCTCACCGACTCCCTGACGACCCTGCCCAACCGCCGCGGGTTCGAGCTGGTCGCGGGCACCGCCCTGGAGGTCGACCGCTCCGGCGGCCACCCGACGGCGGTGCTCATGCTCGACATCGACCACTTCAAGGACTGGAACACCCGCCTGGGCCACTTCGGCGGCGACCAGGTCCTGCGCGCGGTCGCCGAGCGCCTCCGCGGCTGCGTCCGCCGCGGCGACATCGTCTCCCGCTGGGGCGGCGAGGAGCTGGCCGTCGTCCTCCCCGGGACGACCGCCCGCGAGGCCCGCGACATCGCCGAACGCATCCGCGTCGCCGTCCGCGAGCTGGACACCGAGATCAGCACCCCCGCGGGCGGCAAACCGGTCCGCCTCGGCCGCGGCGGCCTGCCGCCCTGCACGATCTCCATCGGCGTCGCCGTCTCCCCGGACCACGGCGGCACGCTGGAGGACCTGCAGGACGTGGCCGACCAGGCGCTGCGCGCGGCCAAGTGGGCCGGCCGCGACCGGGTCGAGCTGGCAGGCAGGCCGTGGCTGCCCAAGCAGGGCAGGCTCGCCCGCACCGAGCCCGCATAGCCGCCGCCGGTCGCACCGCCCAGTGGCCGGGATCGGCTGTGCGGTGCGGTGGGCGAGTTCTCCGGATGAGGCGGCCGGGCGGCCGCGACGGTGCAGGCCGGGCGGCTGGGCGCGGCGGTGGGGGCTGTGGCTGTAGGGCGTGACCGAGCGCGTCGGTACAGTGGCGGCCATGGCATGGGCGGCGGCGGGGCCGCGGCGGTGGGCGGCGGGCTTGCTCGCCGGGCTGCTGCCGTTCTTCGGCGCGCTCGCCATCGTCGTGGGGGCTGGCGCCGGGCGGGCCGACGGGACCGCGGCGCTGGTGCAGAACCACGACGTCGACGCGGTGGCGCCGACCCGGGTCACCCCGGTGCGGCAGGCGGTCGTGCTCTCGCCGCAGCACGAGCGGATTGATCCACCGCCCGCGATCGTCGACAGCGGGCCGCCGCGGCGGGCTGATCTCGTGGCCGTGGCCGCGCCCGTCCCGGAGCTGCCCGGGGCCGCGTCCCTCCCCGCCGACCCGCCCGCCCAGCGCGGGCCGCCGCTGCTCTCCCCTCCCCAGCACCCCTGACGCCCGCGCGGCGGGCAACTCCCGGAGAGGAAAGTAGTGGCGCGCAACCCTGCGCGGCGCGGGCTTGTCGGGCGGACCCTGGTGTCCCTCGTCGTCCTCGCCGCCTCCGTCTACCTGCTCATCACCACCGCCCCGCGGCTCGGCCTCGACCTGCGCGGCGGCACCCAGATCACCCTGGAGACCAAGGACTCCCCGACCACCGTGGCCGACGCCGCGGCCACCGACCGGGCGCTGGAGGTGCTGCGGCGCCGGGTCGACGCGCTCGGCGTCGCCGAGCCGCTGATCGCCCGGTCGGGGGAGAACCGGATCATCATCGAGCTGCCCGGCGTGCAGGACCCGCGGGAGGCCGTGGACGTCATCGGCCGCACCGCGCAGCTCACCTTCCACCCCATCACCCCCGACGGCACCCCGACCCCGGACGAGGACGGCAACCCGATCCCGCTGGGCCCGGCCGCGTTCACCGGCGAGGGCGTGGAGAAGGCCTCGTCCAGCGCCGACCCGCAGGGCGTCGGCTACCAGGTGAACATCGACTTCTCCGGCGCGGCGGGGCGCCAGTGGGAGGAGCTGACCGGCAAGGCGGCCTGCTCGCCGCCGGGCGACCCGGGCAGGCGCGTGGCCATCGTCCTGGACAACAAGGTCATCTCCTCCCCGCAGGTCGACCCGAGCGTGCAGTGCGACATCGGCATGATCGGCAACAACACCCGCATCACCGGGCAGTTCAGCGCCGAGCAGGCCAAGGACCTCTCCCTGCTGATCAACGGCGGCGCGCTGCCGGTGCCGGTGGAGATCATCGAGCAGCGGACCGTCGGCCCCACCCTCGGCGCCGACGCCATCGACGCCAGCGCCAAGGCCGCCGTCATCGGCCTGGCGCTGACCGCGCTGTTCCTCATCGCCGTCTACCGGCTCGCCGGCCTGCTGGCCGTCATCGCCCTGGTCGGCTACGCCGTGGCCGCCTACGGCGCGCTGATCGCCGTCGGGGCCACCCTCACCCTGCCCGGCCTCGCCGGTTTCGTGCTGGCCATCGGCATGGCCGTCGACGCCACGGTGCTGGTCTTCGAGAGAGCGCGCGAGGAACGCGGGGCCACACCGCAGCGGGCCGTCGAACGCGGGTTCTCCGGGGCGTGGTCGGCGATCATCGACTCCAACGTCACCACGCTGCTGGCCGCCGTGCTGCTGTTCTTCCTGGCCTCCGGCCCGGTCCGCGGCTTCGGCGTCACGCTGACCATCGGTGTGCTCGCCGCGCTGTTCTCCACGCTGATCCTGGCCCGCGTGCTGTTCATGTTCGGCCTGCGCGAGCGGATGGGGAAGCTGACCGGGCTCGCCCACCGCGGCCGGGTCCGCGAGTGGGTCGACCGCCGCGACCCCGGGTTCCTCGGCAAGCCGGTGCGCTGGCTGCTGGGCGCGGGCGCCGCGGTGCTGATCGCGCTGGTCGGGCTGGTGGCGATCGGCCCGACCCTCGGCCTGGAGTTCACCGGCGGCCGGGTGCTGGAGTACAGCACGCCCGGGCCGGTGGACGTCGACCGCGTGCGCGCCGAGATCGCCGAGGCCGGGTTCCCGCGCGCGGTGGTGCAGGAGTCCGGGGACAACGCCGTCTCGGTGCGCACCGAGCCCATCGACCAGTCGGGGGCCGACCGGGTCAAGGCGGCCGTCGCCGAGGTCGCGGGCGGGGCCGAGCAGCTGCGCGACGAGCAGATCGGGCCCAGCCTCGGCGACGAGCTGCGCACCAAGGCGGTCATCGCCCTGGGCCTTGCCGTGCTGGCCCAGCTGGCCTACCTGGCGATCCGGTTCAACTGGCGGCTCGGCCTGGCCACCGTGGTCGCCCTGGCCCAGGACGTGCTGATCGTCGTGGGCGTCTTCGCCTGGCTCGGCAAGCCGTTCGACGGGGTGTTCCTGGCCGCGCTGCTGACCGTCATCGGCTACTCGGTCAACGACTCGGTGGTGGTGTTCGACCGGGTGCGCGAGCTGCGCGGGCAGAACCGCAAGACGCCCTTCGCCGAGGTCGTCGGCCGCGCGGTGCTGCAAACGCTGCCTCGGACGGTCAACACCGGTATGGGTGTGCTGTTCGTCCTCGGCGCGCTGCTGGTCCTGGGCGACGGGTCGCTGGCCGACTTCGCGCTGGCGCTGCTGCTGGGCCTGATCGCGGGCACCGCGTCCACGGTGATCACCGCGGGCCCGGCCGCGATCGTGCTGGAGCGGCGGTGGCCGACGCCCGTCAAGCAGCCCGTGAAGGAGCGCCCGCGCGCCGGTGACCGCACCGACGGCGCCGTGGTGTAGGGCTGGCCCCACCCCGGACCGGGGTGCCCGCCGGATCGATCCCGGCTCTCCCGCTGCCTAGCTTGGGCGCGGGAGAGCCGAGATCGTTTCCGAGGGGGATGAAGTGACGACAGTCGCCGAGCCGCGCGTGCAACCACCGGTGAAGCCGCGGCGACCGTGGTGGCGCAGGCCGTGGATCGTGCCGCTGGGCGCGGTGGTCGCGGCCTTCCTGGTGTTCTCGATCCCGCCGTACGCCGGGCTCGACCCGGCGGCGTCGCGGGTGCCGGTGCCCGCGGGCAGCTCGGTCTACTACCCGGCGCTGCTGGCCCACATCGGGTTCGGCGCGATCGCCATGCTCTCCGGGTTCTTCCAGGTCTGGCCGTGGTTCCGCAGCCGCCACCGGGCGGCGCACCGGGTGCTCGGCCGAATCTACGTGTTCGCGGGCGTGCTGCCCTCGGCCGCGGCGGCGCTGGTCGTCGGCGCGATGTCGCCCTTCGGTCCGGTTGGCCGGGTGAGCTTGGTCCTGCTTTCGGCCATCTGGTTCGGCTCGACGATCACCGGCTACGTCAAGGCCCGCAGGCGCTCCTTCGCCGAGCACCGCGTGTGGATGATCCGCAGCTACACGCTGACGCTGTCCACCATCACCAACCGGATCTGGGCGCCGCTGGCCGCCGCCGTGCTCACCCCGCACCTGGACACCATGTTCGGCGGCAGCGAGATCGCCCTGCTGTACTCGGTCGCCGGGATCTCGAACTGGCTGGGCTGGGTGGTGCCGCTGCTGGCCGTGGAGGCATGGCTGCAGCGCAGGCGGGGGCGGGCTCGGTAACCTCGTGGGGGATGGCGGAACTCAGGGTAGGCGCGTACGAGATCGTCGGTCGGCTCGGCGGCGGCGCGATGGGCACGGTGCACCTCGCGCGCTCGCCGGGCGGCAGGCTGGTCGCGGTCAAGGTCGTGCGCGCGGAGCTGGCCGAGGACCCCGGCTTCCGCGAGCGGTTCCGCCGCGAGATCGCGATGGCCAGGGCGGTCGGCGGGTTCTGGACCGCCGCGGTGGTCGACGCCGACCCGGACGCGCCGCAGCCCTGGCTGGCCACCGAGTACGTGCCCGGCCTGGACCTGCACGAGGCCGTGCGCTCGACCGGGGCGCTGCCGCCGGAGGCGGTGCGCGGCCTGGCCGCCGGGCTGGCCGAGGCGCTGGCCGCCATCCACGCCGCCGGGCTGGTGCACCGCGACCTCAAGCCGTCGAACGTGCTGCTGGCCGCCGACGGGCCCCGGGTCATCGACTTCGGCATCTCCAAGGCGCTGGCGGGCTCGGAGCTGACCCGCACCGGGATGGTCGTCGGCACGCCCGGCTACCTGTCGCCGGAGCAGATCGAGGGCCGCGAGGTCGGGCCCGCATCCGACGTGTTCGCCTTCGGCGCGGTGCTCGCCTTCGCCGCGTCCGGGCGCAACCCCTTCGGCGAGGGCGACACCGCCGCCTTGATGTACCGGGCCGTGCACACCCGCCCCGACCTGCGCGACGTGCCGCCAGACCTGCGCGAGCTGGTCGCCCGGTGCCTGGAGCGCGCGCCGCGGTCCCGCCCGACCGCGGCGGAGCTGGTCGCCGCGCTGGGCGGGACGGCGGCGGGGGACTGGCTGCCGACGGCCGTGCGGACCCTGGTGGAGGAGCGCCGCACGCAGGTCGTCGCCGCCCGGCCGGCGACCAGGGTCTTGCCGCCGGACCATCTGAGCCCGCGCGCCCGCTGGTGGCTCGAACGCGGCGAGCACCCCGTCCCGCCCGGCGGCGTCCCGCCGAGCGCCGAGGGGCCGGGGCTGCTGCGGCGGCTGCTGGCGAAGGCAGGTGAGGCGCCGGTCCCGCCGCCCGCCGCGGTGGTCGCGCCCGCGCCGGTTGCGCCCGCGCCGGTCGCCGGGGTGGGCGTGCAGGAGCAGGAGCGGCCCGCGCCCGCCAAGGGGCTGCTGCGCCGGTGGGCCAAGGCGCCTGCCGAGCCCAAGTTCGCCGAGCGGGTCGGCAAGCTGGTCGAGCAGGCGCGCGAAGCCATCGACGGGCGGCCGGGGCAGGCGGTGTTCACCACCACCCGCCGCCCGCCCGCCACCGCCGCCGTCGTCGGGTTCGCCGCGGCCGGGCTGCTGGCCGCCGCGGCCGCCGAGGCCGGGCGCACCGAGCACCCGGCGCTGGGGCTGCTGGTGTTCGCCGTCGCGGCGCTCGTCGGGCTCGTCGCCGCGCGCCGGGCGGGCCAGGCGCTGGGGCCGCAGCGGCGGGTCGAGGTGACCGCGGGCGGGCTGTCGTGGCGGCGGGGGGCGACGGTGACGGCGCTGAAGTGGCCCAAGATCGCCCGCGTGCGGATCGTGGCGGACAAGAACCAGCCGTGGCTGGTGGTCTGGCCGCGCGACCCCGCCGCGCTGCCCGGCAAGCCCGACCACCACGGCGGCTACCGCGTCTACCCGATCGCGCACGAGAAGCGGACCGCGCGCCGCAAGCGCGAAATCGCCGAATTGCGCGCGGCGCTGACCTGGTACGGGCGATCGGCGTTCGACGAGACCTAGCTTTTCGCGCGCCGTCGTGGGCAAGATGGAGGTCTTCGACGGCGACGGGGGAATGCATGTACCGGTTGCGGGTCAACGGCGAGGACAGCGCGGTCGATGTTCCCGGCGACACGCCCCTGCTCTGGGCGCTGCGCGACGATCTGGGCATCACCGGGCCGAAATACGGTTGCGGCGTCGGGGCCTGCGGCGCCTGCACGTCCCTTGTGGACGGTCGGGCCGCTCGGCCGTGCGTGCGCACGGTGGCCGAGTCCGCGGGCGCGGACATCACGACCATCGAAGGGCTCGGCGGCGACCACCCGGTCCAGCGCGCCTGGCTCGAACTCGACGTGGCCCAGTGCGGCTACTGCCAGCCCGGGCAGATCATGACCGCGGTGGCGCTGCTGGCGCAGAACCCCGATCCCAGCGACGACGAGATCGACGCGGCGATGCGCGACAACGTGTGCCGCTGCGGCACGTACTCGCGCATCCGCGCCGCGATCCGGCGCGCGGCCCGGGGCGGTCGCGCATGATCGGGCGGCGCGGGTTCCTCGTCGGCGCGGGCGTCGGCGTGCTGGCGGTGAGCGTGCCGCTGCCCGCCCTCGCCACCGCCGAGTGGTCGCCGAACGTGTTGCTGCGCCTGGATTCCGCGGGCGGCATCACCATGACGCTGCCGCGCCCGGACACCGGCCAGGGCGTGCGCACGGTCGCGGCGATGCTGGCCGCCGAGGAGCTGGCCGTGGCCGTGGCCGACCTGCGGTTCGTCCAGGCCCCCGGCGACAACCGCCGCTACGGCCCGCAGATGGTCGCCGGATCGATGTCGGTGCGCGCCATGACCGAACCGGTGCGCACCGCGGCGGCCACCGCGCGCTGCCTGCTCGTCGCCGCGGCGGCGCGGCGCTGGGGCGTGCCGGTGGCGGAGTGCCGGGCGCGCGACGGGGCCGTGCACCACCGCGGCCGACGCCTGCGCTACGCCGCCCTCGTGGACGACGCCGCCGCCATCGATCCCGCGACGGTCGAGGTGACCCTGACCCCGCGCCCGCGCTGGCGGGTGCTCGGCGGCCGGGGCGGGCGCATCGACGCGGGCGACATCGTCACCGGCCGCGCCCGCTACGGCATCGATGTGCGCGTGCCCGACCGGCACGTCGCCGCCGTGCTGCGCCCGCCGTGGATCGGGGCGCGGCTGGCCGAGGTGGACGACAGCGCGGTCACCGACGTCACCGCGGTCGTCCGGCTCGATCCGGCGACCGGGGTGCAGGGTGGCGTCGCCGTGATCGCCAGGAGCACCGCCGCTGCGCTGCGCGGGCGCGCGGCACTGCGGGCCACGTGGACCGGTGGGACGCCCGAGGCGGACAGCCGCGTGTGGCTGGACGAACTCGCCGCGAGCATCCCCGCGCCCGTCGAGGCTCCCGGCCCGATCGCCCACACCGCGACCTACCGGCTGCCGATGGTCGCGCACGCGCCGATGGAGCCGATGAACGCCACCGCGCACGTGCGCCCGGACGGGGCGACCCTGTGGCTGCCCACCCAGGACCCGGGCGGCCACCGCGACCAGGTGGCCCGCTTCCTCGGCCTGGACCGCGCCGCCGTCCACGTCGAACCCACGCTCGCGGGCGGGGCGTTCGGGCGGCGCGTGGAGCCGGACTTCGTGCTGGAGGCCGTGATCTGCTCGCGCGCGGTCGGCAAGCCGGTGCAGGTGGTGTGGACCCGCGACGACGACACCCGCCACGACTCCTACCGGCCGCTGTCGGTGCACCGCCTCGCCGCGGTGGTCGACGACCGCGGCCTGCCCACCTGGCGCGCGCACGACTTGGCGACCTGGCCGCTGAACGTCATCCCGTTCATGTCCCCGGACATGGTCCGGCAGATGGGCGACCAGTTCCCGTACGCGGTGGCGGGCGAGGTCCGCGTCGCCCTGCGCCCCGCCCCGCTGCGCACCGGCTTCTGGCGCTCGGTCTACACCGGCCAGTTCACCTACGCCGACGAGTGCTTCCTCGGCGCCCTGGCCCAGCGCGCGGGCGCCGACCCGGTGGCCTTCCGCACCCGGCTGCTGGCCCCGGACTCCCGCGCCCGCCCGGTCCTGGCCGCCGCCGCCCAGCGCCTGCGGCCCCGCCGCGACCGGGTCAGGTCCGCCGCCTGCGCGGTGGACTACGGCTCGGCGTGCGCGATCGTCGTGGAGGCCGACCGCACCGGGAACCCGACCCGGGTGGTGGCCGCGGTCGACGTCGGTGCGACCCTGCACCCATCCGGCCTGCGCGCGCAGGTGGAGGGCTGCGTGCTCGACGCGGTGTCGACCGTCTTCGGCGCGCAGATCACCGTCCGCGGCGGCGCGGTGGTCGAATCCTCGTTCCGCGACTACGCCTGGGCCCGCATCGACCAGGCTCCCGACATCGAGGTGCTGGCGGTGGATTCCGGCGCCCCGGTCGGCGGTCTCGGCGAGCTGGCCTACCCGCCCGCGGCCGCGGCGCTGGCCTCGGCGTGGTCGCTGGGCACCGGCCAGCCGGTGACCGGGATGCCGGTGAACCGCCCGGTGGGCTGAGCGGCGCCGCCGGTCAGCAGAGCGGGCAGGTCGGCGGGGTCGCCTGCTCGCCGGTGAGGTGGGGCCGCAGGTGGGTGGCCACGGCCGCGGCCAGGACCGGGGGCACGGCGTTGCCGATCTGCCGGGCGATCTCGACCTTGGTGCCGCACCAGCCGAAGTCGTCCGGGAAGCTCTGCAGCCGCGCGGCCTCCCGGTGGGTGATCGGGCGGTGCTGCTCGGGGTGGAGGTACTGGCCCTTCTCCGGCTTGTAGAACTCGGTGCGGATCGTCAGCGACGGCTGGTCCCAGCGCATCCGGCCCATCACGTCGGTGGTGCCGGTGCGCTTCTCCCGCCAGCAGCGGGGGAGCAGGTGGTCGGGCAGGTCGAACCGGCCGCCGCCCGGCGGGATGTGCCGGTAGCGCTCCAGCGACAGCGCGGTCGGCGTGCGCGCGAGGTGCAGGTCCGTGCTCTTGAACACACCGGGCACCGCGGCGCCGTGGAAGTCGATGCGGGAGTCGGGCAGCCGCGTGGTCGTCGGGTGCTCGGGCAGTCCGGCGAGGACGCTGCGGGTGCCGTGCCACGCGGCGCGGTCGTGGGTCGGCCGCGGCAGCGGGATCGGCCCGACCCGCGAGCCGATCACGAAGGCCCGCTTGCGCCGCTGCGGCACCCCGAAGTCGGCGGCCAGCAGGTGGCCTGCGGTCAGCGCGTAGCCGCTGGTGTGCTCGCGCAGCAGCGCCAGCTCCGGGGCCGCCAGGAAGCGGTCCACGTTCTCGATGACGAACACCGCGGGCCGCGCGTGCTCGACGACCCGCAGGTACTCCCGCCACAGCTGGTTGCGCGGGTCGCCAGCGTCCCGCGCGCCGAGGTTGGAGAAGCCCTGGCAGGGCGGCCCGCCGATGATGACGTCCGCGCGCGGGATCTCGGCGGCGCGCAGCGCGGCGATGTCGACCGGGCGCACGTGCGCGCCGCCGAAGTTGGCCGCGTAGGTCGCCGCGGCGGCCCGGTCGTGCTCGACGGCGAGCACCGGCTCGAACCCGGCGGCCGCGAACCCCGCCGTCATCCCGCCGCACCCGGCGAACAGGTCGATCATCGTCAGGGCGCTCACACGCGGCAACGCTAGCGACGCCGGGCCGGACGCGCGGTGACCACCCCGTCACCGGTGTGTCCGGACCGGACCGGCGTCCGGAAAACTCCTGGTGTGAGTAGGGTCCACCCCCGTGCACCCGCGTGATGATGTCGCCTAGGCTTGCCGGGCAATCTGTGAAACCCAGCCGCGACGGGACGCCCCGCACCTGCCGCGGGCACGACGGGCGGGGGTTCGGCCCGGGGGGTCGCGATGAACACGGCAGTGCGCAAGGCCGGAGCCCAGACGACCACGCAGGCCCGCGGCCTCGCCGCGCGGCTCAAGGGGTGGCTGATCCGCCGCTACCTGGCCAGGGTGACCCGCAAGGGCAAGGGTCTGGACCTGTCCCGGCTGCTCCCGGACTCGGCGATGGTGCCGCTGGCCCGCGACGGCCTGGAGCCGGTCGCCGAGGCCGAGGCGCTGCGCGCGGCCGCGCCGGTGACCAAGCTGCCCATCCCGTTCGGGGTGAACCTGTGGCTGGTCACCGAGTACGAGGCCGCCAAGCAGGTGCTCGCCGACACCCGCGCGTTCAGCAACGACTTCGTCCACCTCGCGGGCGCCCTCGGCGACCTGGAGACGACCAACCCCGGCGGCCTCGGCTTCGCCGACCCGCCGGACCACACCCGGCTGCGCAAGCTGCTCACGCCGGAGTTCACGATGCGGCGGCTGGCCCGGCTCACCCCGCGCATCGACGAGATCGTCACCGAGTGCCTGGACAACATGGCCCGCGTGGACGGCCCGGTCGACCTGGTGACCGAGTTCGCCCTGCCGATCCCGTCGCTGACGATCTGCGAGCTGCTCGGCGTCCCCTACGCCGACCGCGGCGACTTCCAGCGGCTCAGCGTGGCCCGGTTCGACCTGTTCAGCGGGGCCACCGCGTCGCTGGGCGCGATCTCGGAGTCGCTGGAGTACCTGACCGAGGTCGTGCGCAGGCAGCGCCGCGAGCCCGGTGACGGCCTGCTCGGCTCGCTCATCCGCGAGCACGGCGACGACCTGACCGACGACGAGCTGGCGGGCATCGCCGACGGCGTGCTCACCGGCGGCTTCGAGACCACGGCCAGCATGCTCGCCCTCGGCGCGATCGTCCTGCTGCGCGACCCCGAGTCCTTCGCCATGATCCGCGACGACGACGCCGCGGTCTCGCCGTTCGTCGACGAGCTGCTGCGGTACCTGGCGGTCGTGCAGGTCGCCTTCCCGCGCTTCGCCCGCGAGGACGTCGTGGTCGCCGACACCGCGATCGGCAAGGGCGATGTGGTGGTGGTCAGCCTCAACGCCGCCAACCGCGACCCCGCCCTGGTGGCCGACCCCGGCTTCGACCGCACCCGCCAGCCCACCTCGCACCTGTCCTTCGGGCACGGCGCGCACCGCTGCATCGGCGCCGAGCTGGCCCGCATGGAGCTGCGCGCGGCCTACCCGGCCCTGGTCCGGCGGTTCCCGGACCTGCGGCTGGCGGGCGACTTCGCGGCCCTGCCGTTCCGCCAGAAGTCGATCGTCTACGGGGTGGACGCCCTGCCGGTCCTCACCCGTTGAGCCGACCGGGCACGCGCATCCGGCCCACCTTGGGCCGAGCCTGCGAACTCCGCTCTGGCCTGCCGGTATCGTTCGGCGGTGTTCGAACGCACCACGGGAGCAGACATGGCCATTGACGACCTGCCGCGACGGTTCGCCACCGTCGCCGCCTACAACTCGGCCTACCCGGAGTGCGCCCTGCCGTTGGACGTGACCGTGCGCAACTCCCAGCGCGCCTACCACGCGGCGATGGTCGGCGTCGCCGACGACGTCACCGGCACGAACGCCTCGCTGACCATCGAGTTCCTCCCCGGTGGCGCGCCCGCCCCGGGCGAGGCCGACCGGGTCGGCACCGTCGTGGCCACGCACTGGGGCCGCGGTCCGCTGATCGTGCTGGCCGAGGACGTGTCGCTGCGGGCGGCGTGGAAGGCCGTCACCGCCCAGTTCCCGACGCAGCTGTCGCAGGTGTGCTCGCTGGTCATGCCCCTGCCCAGGTCAGTGCCGGTCGACTAGTAGCATTTGCCCGATCGATCGCCCGTTGGCGACGTGGCCCTCGGGCCACCCGACAGGATGGGTCTTCCCGGTGGCGGTTACGACGCTGGTGCGCACAGGCGCCCGGACGACGCGGGACTGGTGGGCGAACGCCTCGGTCGCCGTGCGGCTGGTGGTCCTCGCGGTGCTGGCCTGCATCTCCGGCTTGGTGCTGTGGCGGGTCCTGGCCGGGCACGACCTCATCGACCTGCAGGTCTACCGCTTCGGCGTGGACGCATGGCGCTCCGGCGGCGACCCGTACGGACCCATGCCCAAGACCTCGGTCGGCGCGGCCCTGCCCTACCTGTACCCGCCGCCGTCGCTGCTGGTGATCGCCCCGCTGGCGCTGGTGTCGCTGGGCGTGGCCAAGGTGCTCATGACCGGCCTGTCGGTGCTGGCGCTCGCGGCGACGCTGTACGTGGTGATCAGCCGCTGCTGGCCGCGGGCGACCGCGTGGGAGGTGGTCGGCGTCACGGCGCTGGTGCTGCCGGTCGCGCTGCGCCTGGAGCCGGTCCGCGAGACGCTCACCTTCGGCCAGATCAACCTCTGGCTGCTGGCGCTGGTCACCGTCGACTGCCTGGCCCGCCGCCCGCGCTGGCCGCGGGGCATGCTGGTCGGCCTGGCGTTCGCGCTCAAGCTGACCCCGGCGGCGTTCCTGCTGTTCTTCCTGCTGCGCCGCGACTTCCGGGCCGCGGTGACGACGGTGCTCAGCGGGGCGGCGTTCGTGGCGATCGGGTTCATCTTCGCCTGGAAGGACTCGGTCAACTACTGGCTCTCCGGCGCGGGCCCGACCGACGGCGTCAACGGCACCCCGTTCGGCACCAACCAGACGATCCTGGCCGCCATCAAGCGGCTGGTCATCCCGGAGAACGTGCAGACGGGGCTGTGGATCGGCCTGGTCGGGGTCACGGTGTTCGTCGTGGTCCTGCTGATGGCCCGGGTCGACGCGCCGACCGCGCTGGTGGCCAACGGCGCGCTGGCCCTGCTGATCGCGCCGACGGCGTGGTCGCACCACTGGGTGTTCATCGTGCCCGCGCTGGTCGTGTTCGCCTACCACGCCATGCGCCACCGCACCGCGCTGGTTCTCGGGCTGGTGTTCCTCGTGGTGTTCCTCATCGGACCCCACCTGCACCTGACCCGCGGCAGCGACACCGAGCTGACGTGGACCTGGTACCAGCACATCATCGGCGACTCGTACGTGATCCTGGCCATGCTCGCGCTCGGCGTCGCCGTGTGGATGAACCGCGTGCGCAAACCCCGCCCGGACCACGAGGTGGCGCGCGCCGCCGAGATGGTCTAGCGCCTGCCGTGAGCATTTCCGCAGCCGGGGAGCACAACTTTGCTTGCGGTCTCAAGGATCGTTGACGCCTAGTTGACTCTTCCGTAACTTCCAGAGATCAGTGCGCTCTGTCTTGATCTCGCGGGGGTGATCGCCGTGGCCGCAGCGGCGCGGACGCGCGCGGACTACGGGCCGTGGCGCAACCTCCCGGCCGCCGCGGCCCGCGCGCTGCGGCCCCGGATCGACGCCATCGCCGCGGAGATGGTGGAGGCGATCCGGCTGGAGGTCGGCGGCTACCGGGCCGCGCCCAACACCGACGTCGGCCGGGACGTCTTCGCCGCGGTGCGCCGGGCGATCGCGCAGTTCGTCGCCCTCATCGAGAACCCCGCGGGCCCGTCGCCGGAGGACGTGGAGTTCTTCCGCAGGCTCGGCCGCACGGAGTACCGCAACGGCCGCGAGCTGGACGACCTGCAGGCCGCCTACCGGGTCGGCGCGCGGGTCGCCTGCCGCCGCTACGCCCAGATCGCCCAGGCCGCCGCGCTGCCGATGACCACCGTGATCACCCTCAGCGACGCCGTCCTGGTGCACATCGACAACCTGGCCAACGAGTCGGCCAAGGGCTACGCCGAGGCCAAGGCCCGCGGCGCCGACGACCCGGCCCGGCGCAGGCGCGCGCTGGCCGAGCGCCTGGTCCGCCGCGACCCGCCGGAGACCGGCCCGACCACCGGGGAGCTGGCCGCCCGGGCAGGCTGGCCGCTGCCGGAGCGGGTGGCGTGCCTGGTCGTCGACGACCCCGCGACCGGCCGGTTCCGCTTCGCCGACGACGTGCTGCTGCTGGAGCGCACCGGCGAGCTGACCGCCATCGTCGCCGAAGCCGGGACCGCCGCGGCGACCGCGGCGGTGGCGGGCGCCCGCGCAGCCATCGGGCCCGCGCTGCCGCCCGCGGAGACCTGGCTGTCGCGCCACTGCGCCCGGCTCGCCCTGCGCACCCTGCCCCGCTCGCCGCGGGTCATCGTCGCCGACGACCACCTGCTCGACCTGTTCCTGCTGGCGGGCGAGCCGGTGGGCAGGCTGCTGGCCAGGCGCGGCGTCGACCGCCTCGCCGACCTCGGCGCGGGCAAGGCCGCCCGGCTGGCCGAGACCTTCCGGGCCCTGCTGACCTCCTGGGGGCGCTCCGCCCCGGAGATCGCCGCCGAGCTGGGCATCCACCCGCAGACCGCCCGCTACCGGCTGCGCCAGCTCGATGACGTCTTCGGCGAGCGGCTGGCCGACCCGGACTTCCGCTTCGCCGCCGAGGCCGTGCTCCGGCTGCGGTCGCTGCGCGGGGGCGGGTAGCCCTGGGCTACCCTCCGTCGGCGGCGGACGACGGGGGACGGGCATGGGCGAGGCACGGCCGGGACGGGCTGCGGTGCGCTTCGGCTCCGCCGAGCTGCTGGCCGACGCCGACCACCCCGGCGGCTGGCTGCTCAGCGTCGACGGCGTTGCCCAGTCCTATGTGGACCTCACCGACCCGCGCCACCTGGAGTTCGACTACGTGCGCAGGCTCGGCGACGTCATCGACCTGGCCGCGCCGCCGTCGGCCCCGCTGGCCGCGGTGCACGTCGGCGGCGGGGCGTGCACCCTGCCGCGCTACCTGGCCGCCACCCGCCCCGGCTCCGCCCAGCGGGTGGTCGACGCCGACGGCGAGCTGGTCGAGTTCGTGCGCGCCCACCTGGGCCTGGACATCCCGGGCGTGCGGATCACCGTGGGCGACGGGCGCCGGTACGTCGAGGGCCTGGCCGACGGGATCGCCGACCTGGTCGTGCTGGACGCCTTCGAGCGGGCGTCGGTGCCCGGCGGCCTGGCCACCGTGGAGTTCACCCGCGCGGTGGCCCGGGTGCTGACCGGCTCCGGGGTGTACCTGCTCAACGTCTCCGACGGGCCCGGCCTGGCCTTCGGCCGCCGGGTGGCGGCCACCCTGGCGGCGGTCTTCGCGCACGTGCTGCTGCTGGCCGAGCCCGGCGTGCTGCGCGGGCGCCGCTACGGCAACCTGGCCTTCGCCGCGTCGGCGGCGCCGCTGCCGGTGCCCGGCGTGGCCGCCCGGGCCGCCGCCGCGCCGTTCCCGGCCCGCTGCCTGGCCGGGGACCACATCCCGGAGTTCGCAGGCGGCGCCCGCCCGCTGGCCGACGACGACACCATGCCGTCGCCGACCCCGCCGTGGGGGCTCCTCGGGCGCGGGTGATCGCGGATATCGTCGGCGCGTGGTCCCTGAACTGCGCAAGGCGCGCCCCGACGACGTCCCGCGGATCGCCGAGCTGATGCGGTGGTCGGTGCGGGAGCTGTTCCCGCACTTCCACGACGAGCGCGAGACGGCCAGCGCCGCGGTCTACCTGACCGAGCCCGACACCGCGCTCATCGAGGACGGCACCTACTACGTCCACGAGGTGGGGGAGCGGATCGTCGCCTGCGGCGGCTGGAGCAGGCGCGGCAAGGTCTACACCGGGTCGGGCCCGCGCCCCGGCGACGACCGGCTGCTCGACCCGGCCACCGAGCCCGCCCGCGTGCGGGCGATGTTCGTGCACGGCGACTGGACCCGCCGCGGCCTGGCGCGGGCCATCCTCGACGCCTGCGTCGACGCCGCGCGGGCCGCCGGGTTCCGGTCGCTGGTGCTCATGGCCACCCTGCCGGGCGTGCCGCTGTACCGGGCGTACGGGTTCACCGAGGTCGAGCGCACGGACGTGCCGCTGCCCGACGGGGTCAGCCTCGCGGGCGTGACGATGACGCTTGACTTCAGGTCGACCTGAACTCGCACCGTGGTGGTCATCCGACGAGAGGAGACCGCCATGACCGTCTGGGGCAAGACCGCCAGCGAGACCTACCACCGCCGCGCCACCGGGCTGCTGGGCGGGGTGTACCGGCTGGTCGCAGCCGACATCCCGGTCCGGCCCGGGGCGGTGGTGGTCGACGTCGGCACCGGCCCGGGCCTGCTGCTGCACCGCCTCGCCGGGCGGGGCGCCGTCCTGCACGGCGTCGACCCCTCGCCGGACATGGTCGGCATCGCCCGCCGGGCCGCCGACGCCGCCGGGCTGGCCGACCTGGCCTTCGCCGAGGGCGCCGCGGAGGCCCTGCCGTTCGCCGACGGCTCGGTCGACCTGCTGGTGTCGTCGCTGTCGCTGCACCACTGGACCGACCACGCCGCGGCCGCCGCGGAGGCCCGCCGCGTGCTGCGCCCGGGCGGGCGGCTGCTGGCCTACGACTTCCGGTTCGTCCGCATGCACGCCGCGGTCGCCGCGATGCGGGCGGAGTTCGGCGACGTCAGCCGAACGCCGGTTCGGTGGGCGTTCGCCCGGCTGGCGGCGCGCTGAGGTAGGCCGCGACCTTCGCGGTGAAGTCCGGGCAGGTGCGGAAGTCCTCCGCCGGGCACTCGGCCGCGTGGTCGAGCAGGTCGAGGGAGGCTTGCAGGGCCGCGATCCGGGCGCGCAGGGCCGCGCGCTGCTCGTCGAGCACCGCGCGGCGCGCGGACGGCTGGGCCAGCAGCGTGCGGATCTGCTCCAGCGACAGCCCGCTCTCCTTGCCGAGCCGGATGACCGCGACGGTCGTGAGGTGGGAGTCGTCGTAGACGCGCCTGCCGTTGGCCCGGCGGGCCGGGGTGAGCAGGCCCATCGCCTCCCAGTGGCGCAGCACGTGGGTGGCCAGGCCGAACCGGGCCGCCAGCTCGCCGATCGTCATGCCCGCAGGGTAGTGCCCGCGGCGTGGTTAACACTCCCGTCAAGTGCTGGTAATGGAACGCGAACGGCAGTCGCGTCCGTTCGGCCCAGCCGCGTCCGATCGTCGGGCTGGGACTGTCCACAGCGGACGAGATCGGCGGTGGTGCGGCCCCCCGGCTGGCGCTACGATGGTTCCTCCGGCCTGGCAGGTGCACCCGGGAGGTCAAGCCGCGGCATGGTCACTCGACGCGCGTACCGCAGGTGCCGGGAGCTGGTGGCGGACCTGCCGCTGCCCGACCCGTTCCGCGTCCCCGACCTCGTCGCCGCCATCGCCGCGCGCCGGGGCAGGCCCATCGACATCGGCACCCTGCCCGGCGGGGCCAGCGCCCAGACCTGCGGGGTGTGGTTCCAGCTGGTCGACCGGGACGTGATCCTGGTCGAGGAGAACACCTCGGCCTTCCACCGCGACCACATCATCCTGCACGAACTCGGCCACCTGCTCTGCGACCACCGCGGCGGCGACGCCTTCGGCGACCTCACCCGCCTGCTGCCCGACCTCTCCCCGGACCTGGTCCGGCGCATGCTCAACCGCACCGCCTACACCAACGACGAGGAACAGGAGGCCGAACTGGTGGCCAGCCTCATCCGGATCGCCGCGGAGACCAGGGCGCCCCGCCCCGAACCCGGCGTGCTCGGCACCCTCGCCGCCGCCCTCGGCCTCGGCCGGGGCCCCCGGTGAGCGCCGACGGCCTGCGCCAGGTCGGCACCGCGGTCGTCACCTCCGGCTGCGTCGCGCTCTGGCTGGCCCTGCTCGTGCGGCTGCCCGGGGCCCGGCACTCCCAGCCGCAGCGCAGGCTGCTGATCGCCGTCGTCGGCCTCGCCGGGTCGGTGACCGCCTACCTCAACCCGATCACCGCCCTGCTCAACCGCAACACCATCCTGGGCCACAGCTGCGGGATCGTGATGAACATCTGGGGCGTCATCGCCTCGGCGTTCATCCTCGACTTCGTCCTCGCCGCGCTGGCCAAGCGGCGCCCGGTGCCGGTGTACGTGGGCGCGGTGGCCGTCAGCGTGGCGCTGGTGCTGCTCGACACCGGCGCGGGCGCGGCGGGCTGCGTCACCTCGATCTCGGTGCCCTGGTACAGCCCGTTCTGGTGGCTGCTGTCCGCGGCGCACGTCGTCGCCGTGCTGCCCTGCGCGGTCCTGTGCGCCCGCTACGCCCGGCTGGCCGAGACCCGGCCGCTGCGCATCGGCCTCGGGCTGCTGGCCGCGGGCTTCGCCTCGTCGACCTTCTTCTGGTCGTTCGTGATCATCGGCTACCTGGTCAGCCACAACGCCTGGCTGGCCGCGTTCTTCCCGCTCAACATCGGCATCACCACCTGGTTGATGGTCGCGGGCGTGCTCGTGCCCGTGGTCGCCCGCGGCCTGCGCGCGGCCAGGGAGGCCCGTGACCTGCGCGCGCTGGAACCGCTGTGGGCCGAAACCACCGCGGCCGTCCCGCACGTGCGCCTGCCCGACTCGGCCGTCCCGCGCCGATCCCTGGACTTCCGCCTGTACCGCCGCGTCATCGAGATCCGCGACGCGCTGATGGTCCTGCGCGACCACGTGGACCCGGCGGAGATCGCCGCCGCCCAGGACCGCGCCCGCGACGCCGCCGACCCCGCCGAGCGCGAGGCGCTGGCCGTGGCCTACTGGCTCTCCGCGGCCATCGCCGCCCGCGGCGCGGGCAACCGCCCGGCCGACCCGCCGGCCTCCAGCCGCGCCGACCGTCCCGACGACGCCGACTGGGCAGGCGAGATCGCCTTCCTGCGCACCCTGGCCCGACTCCGCGAGTCCGAGCTGACGGGCGCAGGCGCCCGCGAGGCGGTGCGATGACGGCGGTCAACCCCGCGGTCCGGCTCGGGGCGATCCAGGCGAGCACCGACGAGTTCAGCTTCGGCGTGCTCGACGCGCTCGGGCTGCCCGACGACGCGCACTGCGTGGACCTCGGCGCAGGCGCGGGCTCCATCGCCGCTGGGCTGGTGGAGCGCTTCCCCCGGGGGCGGGTGGTCGCGGTGGACGTCGACACCAGCCACCTGGGCGGGTCGCCCGCCGAGGTGGTCGAGGCCGACATCCGCGACCCCGGCTTCCAGCCCGGCACGTTCGACCTGGTGCATGCGCGGTTCGTGCTCTGCCACATCACGGAGCGTGACGATGTGCTGGCCAGGGCGGCGGGCTGGCTGCGGCCGGGCGGCTGGCTGGTGGTCACCGACCCCTTCCACCTGCCCGAGGAGACCGCGGCGCACCCGGTGGTCGCCCGCATCATGGCCGCCTACCGGGAGCTGCAAGCCGGGTCCGACCTGACCTGGGTGCGGTCGACGCCCTCCCGGATGGGCGCTGCCGGGCTGGTCGACATCGGCTTCGCCGCCCGCCCCGCCTGCCTGGGCAACCTCGACCGGGACCGCTGGCGGCCGCTGGTCGAGCAGGCCGCGCCCGCCCTGCTGGACCGCGGTCTGGTCACCGCGGCCGACCTCGCCGAGTTCCGCGCCCGGCTCGCCGATCCGGCCTTCGTCGACATCCCGCAGGTCATCCTGGCTGTGTGGGGTCGAAAAGATTTCATCGTCGAGCGGCCACAACCTGTTACCGGGTGAGGCACTTCCGCCCAAATCGGTGGCCAGGGGTGCCGGATCGTGGAATCGCGCTCGCTCCGCGGGCCGCGGTGTGGTCCCCTCAGTGGGGTCAACGCACCGTAATCGGCACGGAGGGCACCATGACCACCACCGAATCGGTGCCCGGCAGCAGCGAGACCCCCGAAGACTGGGTCATCGGCGGCCGGGCGCCCACCTGGCCACGTCCCCGCACCCCGGAGGACGACGACTACGAACCCACCATCGTTCGCGGCTTGGACTGACGTGCTCCCCCTGGGTCGGCCCGACCGGTCACCCAGGGGGGCCAGGCAGCACATCCCCGGCGAACAGCCCGTCGGGGTCGACGCGGGCGCGCACGGCCGCGGCCCGCAGGGCGTCCGAACGGCTGAGGTGGCCCTGCGGCTGGGTCCGCGAGGCCACCATGCTGGGGACGGTGCTCCCGACATCCCAGGGCGACAGCGCCGCCCGCACCACCGCGCTGTGCTCGACCGCCGCGGCCGTGGTCGCCGGGTCGACCGCCGACCCCGTGCCCAGGTAGGCGAAGCGGGCCTCGACGTGGGTGAGCAGCCCGCCAGCCGGGTCCGGCTCGGCCAGCGCCCCGCCCAGGTGCCGCAGCTCGGCGGCCAGCAGCGGCGACCCGCTGCCCTCACCCGCGACGCGCAGGAACTCCGTCACCCCGTCTAGGCCGATCTCATCCAGCAGCAGGTGGTCGCCGACCGTGCGGTTCGGGCCCGCGGGGTGCTCGTGGGCGAACAGCGCCGCTGCGGGCCCGTCGGGCCGCCAGGTGTCGCGCACCGGCGGGGCGACGGCGCGCAACGGACCGAGCAGGTCTTCGGCGTCGGCCGCCGCCCGCTCGCCGATGACCGCCCCGGCCACGCACACCACCGGCCCGGACGCCCAGGCCACCGGTGGGCCGGACAGCACCCGCAGGCTGGTGCTCGCCTCCCGGGGCGCGTCCACCGTCCAGTCCCGCCATAACGGGACCAGCCGGTCGGCGTGCTCCAGCGGCCAGTACGCCGCGCCGGTGACCAGCGCGGTCAGCGGGAACAGGGCCAGCTCGACGGCGGTCACGACGCCGAACCCGCCCCCGCCGCCGCGCAGCGCGTCGAACAGCTCCCGGTCGGTGCCCGCGTCCACGCGCTGGGTGCGGCCGTCGGCGCCGACCAGCTCGAACGCCAGCACGGAGTTGGCGGCCAGGCCCCGCGAGCGGCCGTGGATGCCGACCCCGCCGCGGGTCAGGTAGCCCACGACGCCGACCGACGGGGCCGTCGGGTGCACGGCGGCCAGGCCGTGCCGGGCGGCCAGGGTGACCACATCGCGCCACACCGCGCCTGCCGGGACGCGGGCCACCCGCTGCTCGGCGTCGACGGTCACCGGCTCGGCCAGCTCGGTGCGCACGAGCAGGGCGTCGGGCATCGGGCGCTGGGTGGCCGCGCCGTGGCCGGTGGTGTGCACGCGCACGGCCATGCCGTTCGCCTTGGCCATCCGCACCGCGTCTTCGACCTCGCGGGTCGACCGGACGGTCACCGCCGCGGCCGGATCAGCCGGAGCCGCCGGGTTGGCGGTGCGGACGGCGTCGGCGAACACGGCGTCGCCGGGACGGCCCGGTCCGCCGTCGAGCGTGGTCATCGATCTCTCCTGTCCGGTTCCGGCCTAGCCTGGTCGGCGTGGCCGGTCCGGTCATCCGCGATCGTGCGCTCTTGGGGGTTGTCGAACGTGCGTTCGAGGTCGTGCTAGGCTGGTGCCGCTCGGGTCGAACGTCGTCGGGGAAGGGCGGCGTCCACCGCCCGGGCGCACGGCCTGCCTCGGCGGCGGGACTGGACCACCGCCGCCGAGGCGGGTGCGCGTAGCGCTAGACGCGGGCCGCCCGCAGACGCGGCTGGTGGCTCAGCGAGCTCGTGGCGTCCGGCTGGGCCACCTCGTCGACGCTGATGGACAGCCGCTCGACCAGCTCACCGCCCAGCCAGCCGCCGACGCCCAGCAGCAGCGCGCCGAGCCAGGAGATGACGACCGCGCCCCAGCCCGGGGTCCAGTCGGTCGTGCCCAGGCGCAGCACCCAGCTCAACGCGAACAGGGCCAGCACCAGCGTGTTCATCGCGCCGTGCACCAGCCCGACCCGCCGCGCGCGGGTCCCCTTGGGCACGCTCAGCGCCCAGTCCGCCCACCCGGCCAGACCGGCGAGCACGCCGCCGACGAGGCCCGCGGCCATGCTGTACGCGGCGGCGATCGCCCAGTCGCGGCCGTCGGTGATCACGTGCAGGAGGTCGAACACGGCCGCGGTCACCAGCAGGCCCAGCGGGAACACCATCAGCATCGGATGCACAGCGTGGCCTGCGGCCCGCACGCGACTACGCACGTCGACTCCTCACGTCGAACCCCTGGTGCGGCCGGGCTACCCGCGCACGCGCCCGGCCAACCGCGGCGGCGTCCGTAAACTGGTCGCCATGCGCACACGGCCCACCCTGACCTGGACCGCGACCGGTGCGCCGCTGCCGCGGACGACGAGCCTGGACGAGGTCGCGCGGGTGCTGGCCGAGCGCGACGTGCTGGTGCTCAGCGGGGCGGGCCTGTCCACCGAGTCGGGCATCCCGGACTACCGCGGCGCGGCGGGGAGCCTGCGGAACCACACCCCGATGACCTACCAGGAGTTCGTCGCCAGCCACGAGGGCAGGCAGCGGTACTGGGCGCGCAGCCACGTCGGCTGGCGCACCATCGCCCGCGCCCGCCCCAACCCCGGGCACCGCGCGGTGGCCGCGTTGCAGGCCCGGGGCTTCCTGTCGGGGGTCATCACCCAGAACGTCGACGGCCTGCACCAGGCCGCGGGCGCGGTCGACGTGGTGGAGCTGCACGGCAGCCTCGACCGGGTGGTCTGCCTCGACTGCCGCAGCCGCACCCCGCGCGAGCACCTCGACACCCGCCTGCGGGCGGCGAACCCCACCTTCAGCGCCACCACCGACCAGGTCAACCCCGACGGCGACGTGGACCTGCCCGCCGCCGCGGTGCGCGGCTTCCGGGTGGTCGACTGCGCCGACTGCGCAGGCGTCCTCAAGCCCGACGTGGTGTTCTTCGGCGAGAACGTCCCCCCGCCCCGCGTCGAGCGGTGCTACCGGATGGTCGAGGAGTCCAGCGCGCTGCTGGTCCTCGGCTCCTCCCTGACGGTCATGTCCGGCCTCCGCTTCGTCCGCCACGCCGCCCGCGCGGGCAAACCGGTCCTGATCATCAACCTCGGCCCCACCCGCGGCGACGCCCACGCCACCGTCCGCGTGGACCGCCCCCTCGGCCAAGCGCTGACCGAACTCCTCACCAGCATCGACGGCTAGGATACGAACATGATCTTCATTGTCGTCAAGTTCCCGGTCAAACCCGAGCACGCCGACACCTGGCTGGAGAAGGTCCGCCCCTTCACCGAAGCCACCCGCGCCGAACCCGGCAACCTCTGGTTCGAGTGGTCCCGCAGCGCCGAAGACCCCAACACCTTCATCCTCGTAGAAGCCTTCCAAGACGACGCAGGCGAAGCCCACGTCACCTCCCAACACTTCACCGACGCCCTAACCACCATGCGCGATTTGGTATCCCGCACCCCCGACATCGTCAGCACCACAATCGAAGGCGCCACCGGCTGGTCCAAAATGGGCGAACTAGCAATCGACTAACCCACCCACAAAGCCAGACAAGCGGCCACGTCGACCCAAATCTCATGTCGACATCGACCGCCCTTCCCCCTGCTCCCTCGTCCTGGCAGCAGTTAGCCCTGGGAGGGCGGTGTCAAGGGCCGGCGCAGCCGGTCGCGCAGCGACGCCGCAGGCGCCCTTGACTCCGCCCTCCCAGGGTTAAACTCTCAAGCCAGAGGGAGCATTCGCCAGCGCAGGATGCATTCGCAGAATGCATCCGCCATTGCATCCGCGTACCTACCGAGGCCGCCAGCGCTTCCACACCGCCGAGCCCTCAGCCCGAACCTTCCCACCCCACCACAACCCCACATCCACCGAGATCTCCTTCTCCGAAGCCTCCCGCACCTCAGCCCGCAACTCCACGGTCTCCCGCAACGGCGAAGGCCGCAGGTACCGCACCTCCAGCCCGGCGGTCACATACGGCAGCGCCGCCCCGCCCAGCGCCTCCCACCCCCGCCGCTCCGCCTCGACCATCACCGCGGCCGCGCTGTGGCAGTCGAGGATCGTGCAGATGATGCCGCCGTTCAGGAACCCGAGCCCGTTGTCGTGCTCGGGCCACGGCGTGAATTCGGCCGTCACCACCCCGTCGTCGCCCAGGTGGCTGCGCAGCCGCAGCCCCTTCGGATTGCCGTGGCCGCAGCCGAAGCAGGGCAGGTCGGGGTAGAGCCGTTCCTGGATGCTAGTCACCCCCGCACCCTAGGCGACCGCTCTTCGACGTTCGCCCGCCGACCTGCGGGGTACCCGCGGGGGTCACGACCGACCGAAAGGACCGCTCCGTGCACCTCGCACCGCTGACCGAGACCCGCGCCCGGCACCTCGACGCCTACCTGGACACCGCCGCGGCCGAGCTGTTCAAGCACGACGAGCGCCTGCGCGACCTCGACATCGCCGTCGGGTTCCGCGGCGGCGTCGCGCACCTCACCGGGGCCGTCGACGAGCCCGAGCAGCTGATGCTGGCCCGGGAGCTGATCGGCAGGCTGGGCGGCGTGTTCGCCGTGTGGGACCGGGTGCGGGTGGCGGGCCGCGAGCCGGTGATCATCGACGTCGGCTGCGGGGCGACCAAGCAGTACCCGGAGAACATCGGCGTCGACCTGCGGCCCGCGGCGGGCGTGGATGTCGTGGCCGACCTGCGGGAGGGCCTGCCGTTCCCCGACGGCAGCGCCGACCGGGTCTTCGCCGTGCACATCCTGGAGCACCTGATCGACTTCCTGCCGCTGGTCGACGAGTGCCACCGGGTGCTGCGGCCGGGCGGGGTGCTGCACGTGCTGTCGCCGTGGTGGCGGTTCGTCAACGCCGTCGCCGACCCCACGCACGTCCGCCTGCTCGACGTGCAGACGATGAAGGGCATCTGCGAGCGGCCCGGGTCCGACCGCCGCTGGTACCCGCTGCACGCCGGGTGCGACGGCGCGAGCATCTTCGCCGACCTGCGCAAAGTGGACGCCGACGCGCCCGCGCCGAGCCGGGAGCACCTGGCCCGCTTCTTCGACTGACGGCGGGCGTAAGCCGACCTGAAGCGGATCGTAAGTTGGGCGGGGCACTGTGGTTTCAACACCACGAGACACCCGGAAGGTCGGTCCGATGAGGAAGATCATCGCTTCGTTCAACATGACGCTCGACGGCGTTGTCGACCACATGGAGGAGTGGCACTTCCAGTACTTCGACGCCGACTCCGCCGCCTTCGCCCGCGAGCAGCTGTTCGCCGCGGACGCCCTGCTGATGGGCCGCCGCACCTACGAGGGCTTCGCCGCGGCGTGGCCCAACATGGAGGAGCAGACCGGCGACTTCGGGGTGCGGATGAACACCCTGCCGCACTACGTCGTCTCGTCCACCCTGGAGAAGGCGGATTGGGGCGACACCACGGTCATCTCCGGCGACGTGCTCGCCGAGGTCGCCAAGCTCAAGGAGCAGCCCGGCCAGGACATCCTGATGTACGGCTACGGGCAGCTCGCCCACGAGCTGCTGCGCAACGGCCTGCTCGACGAGGTGCGGGTGTGGCTGCACCCGATCCTCAGCGGCCACAGCGGCCAGGAGAGCCTGCTCTACCGCGACGGCAGCAAGGTGCCGCTCAAGCCCGCCGACGTGCACCGGTTCGGCTCGGGCGTGATGGTCCTGTGCTACCGGCCGGAGCAGGGCTAGGGCGTGGCCGCCAGCTCGGCCCGCAGCTCGGCGAGCCCGGTCCCGCCGCCGCGCCGGTGCTCGGCGGCGAACCGGTCGTCGCCGAGCGCGGCGCGGGCGGCCGCGACCACCCGGTCGATCTCGGCGCGCTCCTCGGCGGGCAGCGGCAGGCCCAGGGCGCTGCGGCGGGCCTCGGCCGCGCCCAGCAGCCGCGCGGCCAGGCCCGCCCGGCCGTCGAGCACCAGCGCGCCCGCCAGGGCCTCGGCGGCGTAGGCGTCGCCGCGGGTGTCGCCCATCGCCAGGGCGACGTCCAGCGCCTCCAGGTGCAGCTCGACGGCCGCGGCGGCGTCGCCGCGGGCGACCGCGACGTACCCGAGGTCGACCAGCACCATCGACAGGTACGGCGGGTAGACCCCGTCGTCCTGCCGCTTGGCGGTGGCGACCAGGTTGCGCAGGTGGGTCTCGGCCAGGTCGAGCTTGCCCGCCCTGCGGGCGGCGAAGCCCAGGCCCAGCTCGGCGAACACCAGGTTGGTGTGCGAGTTCTGCTCGGCGGCCAGCCGCATCGCCTGCTCGCACAGCTCCCGGGCCTGGGTGTGGTCGCCCAGCTGCAGCGCCAGCCAGCCCAGCCAGCTCAGCCGCCCGGCCACGTCCGGCCACAGCTCCAGCTCCTCGGCCAGCCGCAGCCCGTCGCGGTGCAGCCGGGTGGCCTGCTCGTGGTCGCCGGTCATCTCGGCCAGCCCGGCGACCCACTCGGTGGCCTGGAGCACGCCCCAGCGGTCGCCGAGGGCCTGGAACAGCTCGGCGCTGCGCGCGGCGTCGGCGCCCAGCGCCGCGGTGTCGGAGCGGGCGTGCGCGAGCGCGGCCCGGGTGCTCAGCGCGGCCGCCGCGCCCCAGCGGTCGCCCAGCCGCTCGGCGTCGGCCAGCGCCCGCGCCAGCAGCGCCTCGGTGCCCGCCTGCTCGCCCAGGCCGTTCTCGGCGAAGGCCAGGAACCAGCGCGCCCTGGTCGCCGCGACCGGGTCGGTGATGCCGTCGATCGCGTCGACGGCGATCTGCCTGCGGGCCGCCCAGCCCGCCGACTCGCCCTGCAGCAGCTCGATGGCCATGCGCCAGACCACGGCGCGGGCGCGCTGGTCGTCCGGGCCGGGCCGGTCGCAGGCCGCGGCCAGTGCGCGGCGGGCCTGGGTCAGCCTGCCGCGCAGGAACCAGTACCAGGTCAGCGCGTTGGCCAGGCGCAGGGCGTGCTCGCCAGCCAGCGCGTCGTGCAGGTTGGCTGATTCCGCGTCCAGCCTGCGCAGCCACCGGGGCTGCTCGGGGCCGCGCAGGAACGGCTCCGCGCGCTCGGCCAGGTCGGTGTAGAAGGCGGCGTGGCGGGTGCGGGCCTCGTCCAGCTCGCCCGCCTCGCGCAGCCGGTCGACGCAGTAGGCGGCGACGGTCTCCAGCAGGCGGAACCGCGGCCCGTCGGGGTGGTCGGCCAGCACCACCAGCGACCGGTCCACCAGCCGGGCCAGCAGGTCGACCACCTCGACGGCGGGCACGTCCGGCCCGGAGCAGGTCGCCTCGGCGGCGTCGAGCGCGCAGCCGCCGCTGTGCACGGCGAGCCTGCGCAGCACGGCCTGCTCGGGCGCGGACAGCAGCGCCCAGCTCCAGTCGATCACCGCGGCCAGCGTCCGCTGCCGCGCAGGCGCGCCCCGGCTGCCCGCGGTGAGCAGCCGGAACCGGTCGTCCAGCCGCTCGACCACCCCGTGCACGCCCAACGCGCGGACCCGGGTCGCAGCCAGCTCCAGGGCCAGCGGGATGCCGTCGAGCCGCGCGCACAGCTGCGCCACCGCGTCGCGGTTGCCCGCGTCCAGGGCGAACCCGCGCGCGACCGCGGCCGCCCTGGCCACGAACAGCTGGACCGCGCCGCAGGCGGCCGGGTCGTCGTCGGGGCCGGGCACGGCCAGCGGCGGCACGTCCCAGACCACCTCGCCGGGCACGTGCAGCGGCTCCCGGCTGGTGGCCAGGACCCGCACGCCCGGCGCGGCCCGCAGCAGCCGCGCCGCCAGCGCGGCGACCGGCTCGACCAGGTGCTCGCAGTTGTCCAGCACGAGCAGGGCGTGGCGGGGGGAGAGCGCGGCGGCGAGCTTCTCCTCGGCGGGCGCGGGGTCGCTGTCGCGGATCTCCAGCGCGGCCAGCACCTCGTCGGCCACGGTGTCGGCCGCGGCCAGCTCGACCAGCCACACGCCGTCGGCGAAGTCGAGCTGGGCGGCGGTCTCCAGCGCCAGCCGGGTCTTGCCCACCCCGCCCGGGCCGGTGAGGGTGACCAGCCGGGCGTCGGCCAGCAGCGCCCGCAGCTCGGCGACGGCGGACTCGCGCCCGATCAGCTCGGTGAGCTGGGGCGGCAGGTTGGTGCGCGGGCGCCGGGCCGGGCGCTCGACGGCCAGGGCCGCGTCCTGCTCCAGGATGGCTTGTTGGAGGGCGACCAGCTCGGGCCCGGGCTCCAGGCCCATCTCCTCGTCCAGCCTGCGGCGCAGGTCGGCGAAGCTGTCCAGCGCCTCGCTCTGCCTGCCCGCCTGGTAGAGGGCGCGCATGTGCACCGCGCGCAGCCGCTCGCGCAGCGGGTGGCGGGCCACCAGGTCGCCCAGCTCGCCCGCCAGCAAGCTGTGCTCGCCCAGCTCCAGCCGGGCCTCGGCGTGCAGCTCGACCACGGCCAGCCGCTGCTCCTCCAGCCGCGCGATCGCCGCCCTGGCGAACTCCTCGTCGGCGAAGTCGGCCAGCGCGTCGCCGCGCCACAGCGCCAGCGCGTCGGCCAGCAGCCCGGCCCGGGTGCGCGCGTCCGGGGCCTGCTCCGCGCGGGCGGCCAGCGCGGCGAAGCGCCAGGCGTCCACGGCGTCGGGCTCGGCGGCCAGCAGGTAGCCGGGCGGCCGGGAGACGACCAGGTCCCGGCCGCCGGGCTCGGCGTCGGCCAGGGCCTTGCGCAGTTGGGACACCCGCACTTGCAGTGCGCCAGCGGGGTTAGCGGGGATATCGGCGCCCCAGAGGTCCTCCACCAGGCGGTCGGTCGACACCGGACGGCCGTCGTGGACGATCAGGTCGGCCAGCACCGCCCGGACCTTCACGCCGGGGATCGCCACGGGTTCCCCTGCGCTGGTCCACACCGCCAGCGGACCCAGCACGCCGAATCGCATAGCGGACAACTTACCGACCACAAGCGCGCGGTAAGCCGACCTTAAGCGCACCCGCGCACCCTTCGAGGTGTTCCGACCACGAGAGAGGACACCCGAGATGAACGGCTACGCCCCCGTCAACGGCCTGCAGATGTACTACGAGATCCACGGCAGCGGCGACCCCGTGGTCCTGCTGCACGGCGCGCTGTCGGGCATCGAGACCTCCTTCGGCGCGGTGCTGCCGCTGCTGGCCAAGACCCGCCGGGTGATCGCCGTGGAGGTCCAGGGCCACGGCCGCACCGCCGACGTCGACCGCCCCCTGAGCTACCAGCAGGTCGCCGACGACGTGGCCGCCCTGCTGCGCCACCTCGGCGTCGAGCGGGCGGACGTGTTCGGCTACAGCATGGGCTCGGGCATCGCCCTGGAGCTGGCGCTGCGCCACCCCGAGGCGGTGCGCAAGCTGGTGCTGGCCTCGGTCAGCCTGACGGTCGCGGGCTGCCACCCCGAGCTGTTCGCGGGCATGGCCGAGCTGACCCCGGACATGCTGGTCGGCAGCCCGTTCGAGGAGGAGTACCTGCGCCTGGCCCCGGACCCGCAGGCGTTCCCGGCCCTGGTCGAGAAGGTCAAGCAGTTCGACATGAGCTGGGACGGCTGGACGGCGGAGCAGGTCGCCGCGATCACCGCGCCGGTCTTCCTCGTCATCGGCGACTCCGACCTCGTGCGGCCCGAGCACGCGGTGGAGCTGTTCCGGGTCTTCGGCGGCGGGGTCTTCGGCGATGTCGCCGGGCTGCCCGCCGCCCGGCTGGCCGTCCTGCCCGGCACCACCCACGTCGGCATGACCCAGCGGGCCGACTGGCTCGTCCCGATGGTCGAGGAGTTCCTGGCGGGCTGAGCCGCAGGCAGGCGGCCGGGGGCGGCCGCCTGCCGACACGCGGGTCAGCCGACCTCGGCCAGGTCCTCGTCAGCGTCCTCATCTGCGCCGTCGTCGGCGAGGGACCACTTGAGCTGGAACTCGATCTCCTCCTCGTCCTCCCCGCGCTCGTGCTCGATGGAGAACTGGGCCCTGGCGGGCACCCGGATGCGCTCGCCTGCGATCTGGATGCGGAACGGGGTCTCGGACTCCAGCGCGTCGGCGAGCCGCCGCAGCTTGGCGACGACGTCGGCGGTCGAGTACAGGCGCTCGACGTCGCGGGGTGCTCCGGGCATGGGGGGACCTCCGGTGGGGGACGTTTTCGATCATTGAACCGGTCCGGTCGGCGCGCCCGGGCGCCGGGTGCGGTCACCGCATCCTGATCTCGGCCACCAGCTGGGCGTGGTCGGAGGTCGTGCGGCCCGCCCGGTCGTCGGTCAGCTGGCTGTCGGCGAGGTGGTCGTTGAAGTGCCGCAGCAGGGTCACCTCGCCGATGCGGTCGGGGTTGCGGTCGTAGAACTCCTCGCTCACCAGGATGTGGTCGAGGTTCTCGTAGTGGCCGTTGTAGATGTGGGAGTAGCTGACGTCGCGGCCGGCGTTGCGGGCGTTGATCTCGTGCGTGGAGTACAGCACCCGGTCCCACAGCGCCTCGCGCTCGTCGCGGTCGCCCGGCCAGAAGCGCGAGGGGGCGTCGCCCATGATGATGTCCGTGGTGACCGCGCGCGGGCCGTCGTTGAGGTCGCCGAGGACGATCACCGGCTGGGCGGTGGCGACGAGGTCGTCGAGGACCAGGAAGCGCAGCGCGGTGGCCTCGGCGGCGCGGCGGATCAGCGCGCGGGCCTTGCCTGCGGCCTCCTCGCGCGGGTCGCCCGCGGGGGCGGTCTCGTCGCGGATCGGGCGCTTGGACTTCAGGTGCACCACGTACACCGCCACCGTGGTGGTCGCGTCGAGCACGACGCGGGCGCGCAGCACCGGGCGGCTGAACGTGCCCACCGGCAGCGCGATGCCCTCCACCGGCACGTCCATCCCCGGCGGGAAGTCGGTGATCGACTCCACCGGCCCGGCCAGCGGCAGCCTGCTGGCCAGCGCGACCCGCGGGCCGCTGGCCCCGTCCGCCCCGGGCGCGGCGACGGTGGCGTACCGCCCGGCGCACGCGGCCCGCAGCGCGTCGACGTGGAACACCTCCTGGAACCCCACCACGTCGGCGTCCATCCGCCGCAGCTGCTCGCCGATCCACGCCGTCTTCGCCGCGAACTCCGCCTCGCCGTAGACCGGCTCGTTCGGGTAGTACACCTCGCCGGGCCGGGCCAGGTTCAGGACGTTGAAGGTGCCGATCTTGATATCCACGTCCACAGAGTCGCCGGTCCCCGCGCCCTTGTAACAACCTTGACGACGGGCACGAATCTCAATGAGGATTGACTCAATGAACCTTGAGGAACGCGCGCGGGTGCACGCCGCCCTCGGCGAGCCCGCCCGGCTGGCGATCGTCGAGCGGCTGCTGCTCGGCGACGCCTCGCCCGGCGAGGTCGGCCGCGCGCTGGGCCTGGCCAGCAACCTGCTCGCCCACCACGTCAAGCTGCTGGAGCAGGCCGGTCTGGTCGAGCGGTCGCGGTCGGCGGGGGACCAGCGCCGCACCTACCTGCGCCTGCGCCCGCACGCCCTGTCCCACCTCGTGCCCGCCGCCGCCCGCCAGGCGGACCGGGTCGTGTTCGTCTGCACCCGCAACTCCGCCCGCTCGCACCTGGCTGCGGCCCTGTGGACCCGCGCCAGCACCATCCCCGCGACCTCGGCGGGCACCCACCCCGCCGACCGCATCCACCCCCTGGCCATCGCCGCCGCCGAACGCCACGGCCTATCCCTCGCCCAAACCCGCCCCCGCCACATCAACGACGTGCTGACCCCGCACGACCTGGTCGTCGCGGTCTGCGACAGCGCGCACGAGCACCTGCCCCCGCAAGACCGCCTCCACTGGTCCATCCCCGCCCCAGCCCCCACCCCCGCCGCCTTCGACACCACCATCACCGACCTGACCACCCGAGTCCACCGCCTCGCCCCCGCCGTGCGCCGTGGGCTCCGGCAGCGCGACCCCGCCCGGTGAGGAGCCACGATGCCGGAAGTCCTGTTCCTCTGCGTGCACAACGCGGGGCGTTCCCAGATGGCTGCGGCGCTGCTGCGCCACCACGCCCTCGGCCGGGTCCGCGTCCGCTCGGCCGGGTCGGCTCCCGCCGCCGCGGTGAACCCGGCCGCCGCGGCGGCCCTGGCCGAGTTCGGTCTGGACATCGCCGACGCGGTCCCGGTCAAGCTGTCCACAGCGGACGTCGACGCCGCCGACGTGGTGGTCAGCATGGGCTGCGGCGACACCTGCCCGGTCGTCCCCGGCAAGCGGTACCTCGACTGGCCGGTGCCCGACCCGGCGGGGCTGCCGCTGGAGCAGGTGCGGGGCATCCGCGACGAGATCGACCGGCGCGTGCGGGGGTTGCTCGCCGAGCTAGTTGACCGCTGAGCGGCGTTCCAGCAGGACGGTGTCGTGCCAGACGCCTTCGCGGCTGGCGATGCGTTCGCGGATGCCGACAGTGCGGTAGCCCGCGGCGTGGTGCAGGGCGATGCTGGGGCGGTTCTCGGTGAAGATGGCGGTTTGCAGCGTCCACAGGCCGTCGGCGTCGGCGGCGGTGACCTGCTTGTGCAGCAGTGCCCGGCCCACGCCCCTGCCGCGGTGGCCCTCGGCCACGTAGATCGAGGTCTCGGCGACGCCCGCGTAGCACTCGCGCGCCGAGACCGGGGTGGCCGCCGTCCAGCCCGCGACCTCGCCGTCGACCTCGGCGACCCAGCGGTGCCCGGGCAGCCACCGCGCGTCGAGGCTGGCCCGGCTGGGCACCGCGGTCTCGAAGGTGGCCAGGCCGGTGGCGATGCCCTCGGCGTAGATGCGCCGCACGGCGGCCCAGTCCCCGTCGGCGAGCGCCCGCACGGTCACCCCCGGCGGCAGGTCGTCGGGGCAGCACGGGCGCGGGGCGAGCAGGCCCATCACCGCGTCGGCGGCGTGCGGGAGCCCGGCGCAGCACGCCTCGTTGACGGTGACGACCGTCGCCGTGCCCTCCTTGCGCACCCGCACGAACCCGACCTCGGCCAGCTTGCGCACGTGGTGGGAGGTCGTGGACTGGCTGGTGCCCAGCACCTGGGTCAGCGCCCCGACGGTGATCCCGCGCGGGCTGGTGGCCACCGCGTGCAGCAGGCGCACCCGCACCGGCTCGGCCAGGCAGGCGAACCACTCCGCGTAGGTCGACGCCTCGTCCTGGGGCAGCACGCCCGCCTGCGGCAACTCGATCGGCATGCGGCCACTATATCGACCGAGACCGATGGTTGCATTCATCGATCGCCGTCGATATGGTTCACCTCGATCGAAGTTGGTCGATGAAAGGTGTGGACATGGACGTGCCTGTCGTGGTCGTGGGAGCCGGGCCGACGGGGCTGGCCGCCGCCGCCGAGCTGGTCGGCCGCGGGCTGACCCCGCTGGTGCTGGAGCGCGGCGGCCAGGCCGGGGCCGCGGTGGCCCAGTGGCACCACGTGCGGCTGTTCTCCCGCTGGTCGGAGCTGGTCGCGCCTGCCGCGCGCCCGCTGCTGGCGGCGACCGGGTGGACCGAGCCCGACCCGGCGGCCTACCCGACGGGCGCGCAGTGGGCGGCGGACTACCTGCGCCCGCTGGCCGCCGCGCTCGGCGACCGGGTGCGCTTCGGGGCCGAGGTCGTCGGCGTCGCCCGGCGCGGCCGCGACCGCGTGGTCGACGCGGGCCGCGACAGCGAGCCGCTGACCGTGCACGTGCGCACCGCGGCGGGGGAGGAGCGCATCACCGCGCGGGCCGTCATCGACGCCTCCGGCACCTGGGGCACGCCGAACCCGCTCGGCGGCGACGGGCTGCCCGCCATCGGCGAGGCCGCCGCCGACCGCATCGCCTACCGCGTCCCCGACCTCGCCGCCGAGGCCGCGCGCTACACCGGCAGGCACGTCGTCGTCGCGGGCAGCGGGCACTCCGCGCTGACCGCGCTGGTCGCCCTCACCGCCCTGCCCGGCACCCGGATCACCTGGCTGCTGCGCCGGGGCGCGGTCGGCGCGGTGTTCGGCGGCGGCGACGCCGACCAGCTCCCGGCCCGCGGCGCCCTCGGCCAGCGCGCCAAGGCCGCCGTCGAGGCGGGCACGGTGACCGTGGTGACCGGCTTCCGCACCCATGCCGTCGAGCCGGACGGCACGCTGGTCTCCGACGCGGGCGCGCGGATCGAGGGCGTGGACGAGATCATCGCGCTCACCGGCTTCCGGCCCGACCTGTCGTGGCTGTCGGAGGTGCGGCTGGCGCTGGACGCGACCCTGCAGGCCCCGGTCGCCCTCGCCCCGCTGATCGACCCGAACTCCCACTCCTGCGGCACCGTCTACCCGCACGGGGTCAAGGAGCTGGCGCACCCGGAACCGGGTTTCTACCTGGCAGGCATGAAGAGCTACGGCCGTGCGCCGACCTTCCTCGCCCTCACAGGCTACGAGCAGGTCCGCTCCATCGCGGCCGCCATCGCGGGCGACCACGCCGCCGCCGAGCGCGTCGAGCTGGTGCTCCCGGAGACCGGCGTGTGCGGCGGCAGCGGCCTCTTCGACGCCGCCGCGGCCCCCAGCGGCTGCTGCGCCCCGGCCGGACCGCAGCCAATCAGCCTCACCGCGCGCTGATCAGGCCGGGTGCAGGCTGGTCACGGCGAGCTGGCCGTCCGCGGCGTCCACCCGCACGTGGCTGCCGGGGGTGAGGCTGCCGTCGAGCAGCATCCGGGACAGCCGGTTGTCCACCTCCCGCTGGATCGTCCGCCGCAGCGGGCGGGCGCCGAAGTCGGGCTGGTGGCCCGCCTCGGCCAGCCACGCCACCGCCTCCGGGGTGAACTCGATCTGGATGTCCTGGGCGTGCGCGCGGCGCTTGGTCTGCTCCAGCATCAGCTCGGTGATGCGGTGCAGCTGGTCCTCGTCCAGCCTGCGGAAGACGATGATCTCGTCGATGCGGTTGAGGAACTCCGGGCGGAAGCTCTCCCGCAGCCGCCGCATGATCCGCTCCCGCAGCGGGCGGTCGGTGTCCTGCTCGGACGCCGGGGCGAAGCCCAGCGCGCCCTGCGTGCTCGCGGTGATCAGCTCGGAGCCGAGGTTGCTGGTCATGATCAGCACGGTGTTGGTGAAGTTGACCGTGCGGCCCCGGCCGTCGGTGAGCCTGCCGTCGTCGAGGACCTGCAGCAGGACGTTGAACACCTCCGGGTGGGCCTTCTCGATCTCGTCCAGCAGCACCACCGAGTACGGGCGGCGGCGCACGGCCTCGGTGAGCTGGCCCGCCTCCTCGTAGCCGACGTACCCCGGCGGCGCGCCGACGAGCCTGCTGACGGTGTGCCGCTCGCCGTACTCGCTCATGTCGAGGCGGATCATGTGGCTCTCGTCGCCGAAGAGGGCCTCGGCCAGCGCCCGGGCCAGCTCCGTCTTGCCGACGCCGGTCGGGCCGAGGAACAGGAAGCTGCCCGCGGGCCGGTTCGGCTCGGCCAGCCCGGCCCGCGAGCGGCGCACCGCCTCGGCCACGGCCTGCACCGCGTCGTCCTGGCCGACGACCCGCCCGTGCAGGTGCTCCTCCAGCCGCAGCAGGCGGTCGCGCTCCTCCTGGGTGAGCTGGCTGACCGGGATGCCGGTGAGCCGGGAGACGACCTGGGCGATGTCCTCGGTGACCACCTCGGGCACGTCGGTCGGGTGGCCGTCGGAGCGGGTGGCCTCGATGTCGCGGCGCAGCCCGGCGATGGTGTCGCGCAGGCGCGCGGCGCGCTCGTAGTCCTCCTCGCTGACGGCCTGGTCGCGGTCGCGCGTGACCTGGTCGAGCTGGGCTTGCAGGTCGCGCACCTTCGTCGACCCGCGCCCGGCGCGCAGCCGCACGCGCGCGCCCGCCTGGTCGAGCAGGTCGATGGCCTTGTCGGGCAGGAACCGGTCGGTGACGTAGCGGTCGGAGAGGGTCGCCGCGGCGTCGAGCGCCTGGTCGGTGAACCGGACCTGGTGGTGGGCCTCGTACCGGTCGCGCAGGCCGTGCAGGATCGCCACGGTGTCCTCGACGCTGGGCTCGGGCACCAGGATGGGCTGGAAGCGCCGCTCCAGCGCCGGGTCGGCCTCGATGTCGCGGCGGTACTCGTCCAGCGTCGTCGCGCCGACGATGTGCAGCTCGCCGCGGGCCAGCGCGGGCTTGAGCATGTTCCCCGCGCCCATGGCCCCTTCGGCCGCGCCCGCGCCGACCATCGTGTGCAGCTCATCGATGAAGACGATCAGCTCGTCGCGCTTGGCGCGGATCTCGGCCAGCAGGTTCGTCATCCGCTCCTCGAAGTCACCGCGGTACCGCGTCCCGGCCACCATCGCGGCTAGGTCGAGCTGCACGACCCGCCGCCGCGCCAGCGTGTCCGGCACATCCCCCTCGGCGATCCGCTGCGCCAACCCCTCCACCACCGCCGTCTTGCCGACCCCCGCCTCCCCGATGAGCACCGGGTTGTTCTTCGTCCGCCGCGACAGCACCTCGACGGTCTGCTCGATCTCCTCGTCGCGCCCGATGACCGGGTCCAGCTCGCCCTCCTTGGCCATCTCGGTCAGATCCCGCCCGAACTGCTCCAGCGTGGTCGTCTGCTCCGGCTTCCCCGGCGGCTGCCCCCGCCCGGCCAGCGTCTCCGGGGTGACCCGCAGGTCGGTCAGCGCCTTGCCCGCGGCCGAGTCGGGGTTCATGGCCAGGGCGAGCAGCAGGTGCTCCGGCCCGATGTAGGAGGCCCCCAACCCCCGCGAGAGCTGATGGGCGTCCAGCAGCGCCCGCTTGGCCGCAGGCGTCAACCGCACCGGCCCCTGCCGCCCCTCCCCAACCCGAGACCGCTCCTCGATCCGCCCGGCGAGCTCATCCGGATCAGCCCCCGCCCGCTCCAGCAGCGCCCGCGTCGTCGGCTGCTGGGTGGCCGCCCACAGCAACTGCTCGGTATCCAGATCCACCCGCCCCCACCCAGCCGTCTGCGCCGCCGCCTCCGACACCAACTCCCGAGCCTGCTCACTCATCAACCGCGTGAAGTCCACCGAGTAGGACCCCCGCCCACCCCCGAAGAACTGCGCGAGGAACTCATCAAACCCCCGCCCGTCCCCAAACCCACCCGTCATCATTCCTCCCTACGGTCGAGGGGGACTAACCCCCCACCCCCAACCACAAACCTCCCCCGGCCGCGACCACCGGACATGGGGAGGTCGCGGCCGGGGAGGCATGCAGGACGGCGGGGAGCGCGCAGCGCTGCGGAGTGGGTTAGCGCGTCTGGGCAACCACCCACACAGCACCGCGCCCACACACTCAAGGGAACGCGCCCACCCACTCAACGGAACGCGCCCAACCAAAGTGTCCGATGGGGTGGACTTGCATTCGCGGGGAGCGAAGCGCCGCTAAACTGGCCAAGGCGTGAACGGGCCTCGCCCGCTCCACCGCTCTTCACGCCCAAGCGGCGCTTCGCTTAGGGGTCCCCGCGAATGCGAGTTCACCCCATCGGACCCACAAAAGCAAGCCGCGCACCCAAGCTAGCGCCGCCGCCAACCGGCAGTACCCGTCGGCAGGCCGGGCCGTGCAGACCCGGTCACAGCGCCAGCCGCGGCCAAGAGGCGGTGTCGCGCAGCAGTTGGCGGTCGTGCGTGGCGATCACCACCGCGGCCGGGGTCGAGCCGAGTGCCGCGGTCAGCTCGTCGACCAAAGCGGCCGACAGGTGGTTGGTCGGCTCGTCCAGCAGCAGCACGTGCGGGCGCGCCGCCAGCACGATGGCCAGGTCCAGCCGACGCCGGGCGCCGACCGACAGCTCGGCCACCGGCCGGTGGGCGTCGTGCCCGCTGAGCAGGCCCAGCTCGCCCAGCCCCGGCCCCGAGACCCCCGACCGGGCGAGCTGCTCGCCGTACAGCTCGGCCGCGGTGCGCCGCCCCGGTGGGTCGGACTCCTGGCCCAGCAGGCCGATCCGCGCCGACCGCGCCCGGGTCACCGCGCCCGTGGTCGGCGCGCAGACACCCGCCAGCACCGCCAGCAGCGTCGACTTGCCCGCCCCGTTGGGGCCGGTGACGACCAGCCGGTCGCCGGAGTCCACCGCCAGGTCGACCGGCTTGAGCCTGCCCGCCACGCCCACGCCGTCGGCCCGCAGCACCGCCGCGCCCTGGTGCTCGGGCAGCTCGGGCATGGCGAAGCGGGACGGCGGCTTCGGCACCGCCACGACGTGGGCGGCCAGCTCCTCCTGCCGCCGGTGCACGGCCCGCACCAGGCCCGGCGCGCGGGTGGCCCGGGTGTGCCTGCCGTGGCCCTTCTCCGGCCGCCAGTTGTCGCGCAGCCGGTTGCGCGCCGCGGACAGGTCGTCGGCCAGCCGCTGCCGCTCGGCGACCTGCTCGGCGTGCAGGGCCTCCCACCGGGCGCGCTCGGCGCGGCGGGCGTCGAGGTAGGCGGCGTAGCCCCCGCCGTGCACCCGCGGCCTGCCGTCGCTGGACGGGTCGAGGTCGACCACCGTGGTCGCCACGTCGGCCAGCAGCGCCCGGTCGTGGCTGACCAGGACGACCACGCCGGGATGGCCGCGCAGCCGCTCGGTCAGGTGGTCGAGCCCGCTGGCGTCGAGGTGGTTGGTCGGCTCGTCCAGCAGGAGCACGGCGTGCCCCGCCCCGAGCAGGCAGGCCAGCCGCACCCGGTGGCGCTGGCCGACCGAGAGCGTGCCGAGCGGCCGGTCGCGGTCGTCGACGGCGCCCAGCGCGGCCAGGGAGACCTCGACGCGCCGGTCGGCGTCCCAGGCGTCGAGCGCGTCGACCTCGGCCAGCGCCGCGGCGTAGGCGTCGTCCGCGCCGGGGTGCTGCGCGGCGAGGGCGGCGGCCGCCTCGTCCAGCCGGTGCAGCGCGGCGCGCACGGCGGACAGTTCGAGGTCGATCAGCGCGCCGACGGTCGCCGCCGGGCCGAGCGGGATCTGCTGGTCGGCCACGCCGAGCGAGCCCGCGCGGACCACCTCGCCGCGATCGGGCCGCAGCTCGCCCGCCAGGAGCCGGAGCAGGGTGGTCTTGCCGCGGCCGTTCTCCCCGACGACGGCGACCCGGTCGCCCGCGGCGGCGACGAGGTCGACCCCGGCGAGCACGGGCCGCCCGCCGAAGGAGTGGTGGACATCGGACACGCGGACGTGCGCGGCCCGCAGCGGGGCCGTACGGGATGACATGGGAATGCCTCCAACGAGAGGTGATGCGCGAAGAGGTGGACGAAAGGCCGGCGCCGCGGAGTCGCGGGAGCCGGTGGAGGCGTCGTCCCCTCAGAGGAAGAGCAGTTGCTGCATCACGTCCACAACGGTAGTCGACGGATTCGGGGCCGGTCATCCGAATTTCCCCGTGGCGGCAGCCACAGAGATGACGCCCGGCCCGCGACGATGATCAACTGGTGGCATGACAGCCGTTGCAGCGCTGGCGACCTCCCTCGTCGTCGCCATGACCGGCAGCACCTCCGACGCGGCGCAGGCGAGCTGCACCTGGCAGGCCGAGGTGCTCCCCCTGCCCGCGGGCATCAGCCAGTCCCACGCCGAGGCCACCGACCACGCGGGCGGTTACTCGGGCCGCGCCTACTTCGAGTCCACCCGCACGTGGCACGTCTTCTCGTGGAAGAACGGGCAGGCCCACGACCTCGGGTCGACGGGGTACGGCAGCGACCGCGTGATCGCCCAGAACCGCGCCGGGACGATCGTCGGGATCTCCGTGCGCGGGCTCTGGGGCGCGCAGGCGATCTCCTTCCGCATCCGCGCCGGGCAGCGCGACCTGCTGCCCGCCTACCCGGGCGCGGAGCACAACACCCGGGTCGTCGGGATCGCCGACAACGGCGACAGCTTCGGCACCGCCGTCGCGTGGAAGCCCGAGATCCGGGACTACGTCTGGCTGGTCGTGCGCTGGCCTGCCGACCGCCCCGGCGTGGTGGAGCGGGTGCCGGAGCTGCCCGAGGAGTGGCGGCTGATCGACGTCGACCACGACGGCACCCTGCTGGTCGAGCCGCGGCGGGCCGACCCGTACCCGTGGCCGCACCTGCTGCGCGGCGGCGTGCTGACCCGGTTGCCTGCGCCCGCGGGCGTCCAGCACGGGGCCGCCAACGCCATCGCCGACGGCCTGGTGAGCGGGACGCTGCGGGTGGGCTCGGAACCCAACCGGCCCGCCTACTGGGACCGCGCGGGCCAGCCGCACCTGCTGACCCGCGACGCGGAGGCCGAGCACATCAACCGCAACGGGCTCCTCGTCGCCGAGCCGCGCCTCGGGGAGTACCGGATCTACCGGTTCGGCGCGGTCCAAGGTCTGCTGGTGGGCGTCGGCCGGATCGACGACATCGGCGACGACGACACCATCGTGGGCACGGTGCAGAACCCCGACGCCTCCTACGAGGCCGCCGTGTGGCGCTGCGCCTAGCGTCGCGTTCGGACACCTGGCTTCGCCGCGGTGGGCTCCCTGCCACCGCACCCGACCGTCCCCGCCGCGCGGGTCAGCTCCATGTCCCGCGCGGCGGTTCGTTGTCCGCGACCCCAACGGCCGCGTGGTTGACGCTAGTTCGCTTCTCCCGTCAGCGCGAATGAGCGGAGCCTGCGGGTGGCGGCGAAGGTCCCCGCCGCGGTGAACACGGCCAGCATGATCACCGCGGTGACCGGGGTCAGGCTGGCGGAGATCAGCGGGGTGTCGCCGATCGCGTCGGCGATGGCGGTCGCGTGCTGGCGGATGCTGAACACGCGGGCGCCGTCGACGAAGGAGACCAGCAGGTTCTCCCACAGCACGATGTAGATCAGGCCGACGGCCACCGGCCGCTTGGACACCACGCTCAGGGCGATGAACACCGCGCTGTAGGCCAGGGCGGCCGGGGTCGCGCCGACCAGCATGCCCACGGCCAGCGACGGCGAGCCCGCGATGAGCGCGGCGACGGCCAGCGGCACGGCGGCGGCCGCGGTGGTGACCAGCCAGGCGACCGCGAGCTTGGACCGGATGATCTCCCCGCGGGGCAGCGGCTTGGTCAGCAGGTGGGTGATCGTGCCGTCGTCGATCTCCAGGCCGAGCGCGCTGCTGCCGACGATGAGGGCCGTCAGCGGCAGCACGACGGCGATGCCGAGGTTGTCGAAGACCAGCGGCCCCCACTCGGCCGCCTCGACCGCGCCGCCCTCGTTGGCGGCGCCGAGCAGGGTCAGGCCGATGAGGACGATCGGCATGGGCAGCAGCAGCAAGACCCGCTTGCGGCCGAGCAGGGCGCGCGCCGTCAGGCGCATGATCGTGGGGTTCATGTGGTCACCAGGTAGGAGAAGACCTTTTCGAGGGATTCGTCGGACGGCAGGACCGAGGTCAGCCGGATGCCCGCCGCCTTGGCGAGCTTGGCCAGGACGCGGGTGAAGGTGCCGTAGTCGTCGGCGTGCACCTGCAGCCCCGTGCCGGTGATGCTCACCCCGGACACCGACGGCTGCCCGATCAGCGCGGTGGCCAGCGCCCGGTCGTCCGACGACGCGATGGTGAACACGTGCGGGCGGTTGGTCATCAGCCGCCGGATGTGCCGGTAGTCGCCGGAGGCGGCCAGCCTGCCCGCCACGATCACCTGCACGGTGCCGGAGAGCTGCTCGACCTCCTCCAGGATGTGCGAGCTGAACACGATGGTCCGGCCTTCGCCAGCCATGCGGTCCAGCAGCTCCATCATGTGCAGGCGCTGGCGCGGGTCCATGCCGTTGAACGGCTCGTCGAGCAGCAGCACCGCGGGGTCGTGCACCAGGGCGGCGGCGACCCGGCTGCGCTGGCGCATCCCCTTGGAGTAGGTGGAGATCCTGCGGTCCTGGGCGTCGCGCAGCTCCACGGTGTCCAGCGCGGCCTGGGCGGCGGCGGCCGGGTCGGGCAGCTTGTGCAGCTGCGCGCTGGCCAGGACGAACTCCCAGGCGGTCAGGAAGCCGGGGACGCTCTCCCGCTCGGTCACCAGGCCGAGGTCGCGGTAGATGTCGGGGTTGCGCCACGCCTGCCTGCCGCCGATGCGGACCTCGCCCTGCGACGGCGCCATCAGCCCGGCCATCATGTGCAGCACGGTCGTCTTGCCCGCGCCGTTCGGCCCGAGGAGCCCGGTCAGGCCGGGGCCGATCGACAGGGTGACGTCGTTGACCGCGACCACGTTGCCGTACCAGCGGGACACCCCGGCCAGTTCGACGGTGCTCATGACTTGACCCCCTTGTACCGCCACACCGCGGCGGCGGTGCCCAGCGCGATCAGCGCGGCGGTGACGATGCCGTAGACCGGGCCGAAGGACCCGGTCGAGCCGAGTTCGATGTCCCCGCCGAACAGCCAGGTGTCCACGCCGTTGAGCAGGCTCGTCGGGTCGAGCAGCCCGGCGAGGTCGCCGACGGAGCCCGGGGCGAGCGCCCGCAGCACGGCCGAGACCGGCGCGGTGAGCAGGAAGACGCCGATGATCATGCCGGTGGCGAAGACCCGGCGGCCGGTCAGCGCGGCGATGGGCAGGCCGAGCGCGGCCAGCAGCGCGGCGTGCACGGCGGCGGCCACGAGGCCGACCAGCAGCCCGCCCAGCTCGGCGAACACCCCGCCGATGCCCTCGTCGGTGCTGAAGGCCATGCCGATGAACATGATGAGCATAGGCGCGGCGAAGAGGATGAACGCGGCGGAGGCCAGCGCGGCGACCTTGGTCAGCGCGTACGCCTTGCGGGTCAGCGGCCGCGACAGGTACAGCTGCAGCAGCTTCGTGCGCAGGTCCACCGACACCAGCTCGGGCGCGACGACGGCCACGAACACCGTCGCGGCGAAGGTGAAGGTGGACGCGATGCCCACGTGGTCGATCACCCGCACGGGGAGCTGGCTGTTGACCACCACCAGGATCAGCGCGGCGATGCTCGCCAGGGCGAGCAGGCCGATCGGCAGCACCTTGGCCCACGGGCTGCGGCCCAGGCCGTAGGCCCCGCGCAGGCTGTGCACGTACAGCGCGCGGGCGCTGTGCCGGGGGCCGAGGCGGGGCCCGTCGTAGCGTTGGTAGCCGATGTCGTGGATGACGCCGGTCTCAGGCATGGGTCACGTCCGGGGTCGGGAGGTCGCGGAAGAGGTCGGCCACCTGGTGCCGCTGGCGTTCCAGCCGGTGCAGGCGCAGGTCGAGGTCGGCGACGGCGTCGCGGATCGCGTCGTAGACCGGGCCGTCGTCGGCGCCGAGGCGCACGGTCAGCACCCGCCCGTCGCGGCGCACGTCCAGGCCGCCCGCGGCGAGGGCGTCGGCGAGCTCGGCCGCGCCCTCGTCCACCTCGACGACGAGCAGGTCGTTGTGCTCGGTCATGGCCGAGAGGGTGGCCGAGCGCAGCAGCGTGCCCGCGTCGATGGCGACCAGCGAGGTGCAGATGCGCTCGATCTCGCCGAGCAGGTGGGAGCAGACCACGACCGAGATGCCGAACTCGGTGCCGATGCGGTGCACCAGGTCCAGCATGGCCCGCCTGCCCGCGGGGTCCAGGCCGTTGGTGGGCTCGTCGAGCAGCAGCAGCTCCGGGTCGTGCACCAGCGCCTGGGCGAGCTTGACCCGCTGCTTCATGCCGGTGGAGTAGCCGCCGATGCGGCGGTAGCGCTCCTCGTAGAGCCCGACGTGGCGCAGGGTCTCCGAGGCGCGCTCGCGGGCCGCCGCCGCGGGCAGGCCGCTGACCCGCGCCATGTGCGTGACGAACTCCGCGGCGATCATGTCCGGCGGCAGGCAGTCGTGCTCGGGCATGTAGCCGACCTTGGCCCGGACCTGCTCGCCGTCGGCGATCGGGTCCAGGCCGAGCACCCGTATCCGCCCGCTGGTGGGGGTGAGCAGGCCGAGGGCGAGCTTGATCAGCGTGGTCTTGCCAGCGCCGTTGACCCCGACCAGGCCGACGACACCCGGCTCTACGGTCAGGGTGAGGTCGGACAGCGCGGTGACCTTGCCGTCGTAGCGCATCCCCAGCGCGGTGGTCTCGATGAGTGGCACGGGGGCGAACCTAGGGCAGCCCGGCCCCGGGCCACATCGGGAGGAACCCCTGATCTTCCCCTCGGGGTCAGGCCGGGGTCAGGCGCGGGTCGACGGCTCCGTCCAGCCAGGACCGCAGGACCGCGTTGAACAGCGCGCCGTCCTCGACGTTCCAGATGTGGTGCATGCCGGGCACCAGCCGCAGCCGCGCCTGCGGTGCGGCGTCGCCGATCAGCCGCAGGGAGGCGCGGATGCCCGCGGACTCCTTCGCCCCCGCGACCGCCAGCAGGGGACCGCGGTAGCCGGACAGGCCCGGGGGCAGGCCGCCCGCGCAGACCTCGGCGTTCATCGCCGCGGCGGTCTCGCGCCGCACCGACAGGGCGTGCGCGACGTAGGCGGCGCGGGCGTCGGCGGGCAGTCCCATCCCCGCGGCCTGGGCGTGCCAGAACCACGGCCGCCGCCACAGCGCCAGCTGCAGCCGGGCGACCAGGCGCATCCCGGCGCCCGCGGGGGTCAGCGGCGCGCCGGTGAGGAACGCCGAGCGCACCCGGTCGGGGTGGCGGGCCAGCACCCGCAGCGCCGTCACCGCGCCCAGGGAGAGCCCCACGAGGTCGAAGGGCCCGTCGACGCCGTGCTCGGCCACCCGGGCCACCACGTCGTCGGCGGCGGCCGCCAGGCCCGGCCAGGGCTCGCCGACCCGCTCGCCGTAGCCGGGCAGGTCCGGGGTGAGCACCAGGCGATCGGTGAAGGCCGCGAGCTGCGGCTCCCACATCCAGTTGGCGACGTTGCCGCCGTGCAGCAGCACCAGGGGCGGGGCCGCGACGCCTGCCGCGGGCCGGTGCACCTCGGGGAAGGTGCTCACGCGAACTCCTCCTCCACCGCGTCGAGCCAGGTCAGCTCGGTGCGCAGGTATGCGATGCCGAGGTCCAAGGTGGACAGTCGCAGCCGGGCGGCGCGGTCGGTGGCGGTGGCCTCGTCGCGCATCCGCTCGAACCGGTCCAGCCGCGCCCCGGTGGCCGCCCGCCGCTGCTCGATGAGCGCCCGCAGCGCGTCGTCGTCGAGGTCGCCGCCGAAGAACACCCGCGCCAAGAACGGATCCCGCTCGACCTGGCGCTCCGGCTCCCCGCCCAGCCACTCCCGCAGCGCCGCCCGGCCCGCGGGCGTGATCCGGTGCTCCTGCCGGTCCGGCGCCCCCGACCCCGCGACGGTCTCCACCTCGGCGTAGCCGTCGGCGACGAGTTGGGCGAGCGTGCGGTAGATCTGCGCCTTGTCGGCCGACCAGAAGTGCCCGACGGTGGACTCGAAGTGCCGCTTGAGGTCGTAGCCGGTCATGGGTGCGATCGCGAGCAAGCCCAGGATGATGCGCGAGAGGACCATGCGCGCTAGTAGACATGTCCCCTAGGAGACTTGTCAACTAGGGGCGTTGCAGGATCTCCGCCAGCTCCCGCGCGAACCCGGGTTCGAGCTTGCCGTCGTTGTTGAGCGCACGGGCGATCCCGGTGCGGAACGCCTTGCTGAATTCGGTGTAGTGCGGGGTGAGCGGCCGCAGGCGGGCCCGCTGGACCGACTCCAGCAGCGCCAGCTTGTACTCGCGGGTGGAGTTGGCGTAGGCGGAGTGGCGGGTGGGGGCGTAGCCGCCGAACTCGGCCAGGATCATCTGGCTCGACGCGCTGGTCAGGAACTCGATCAGCGCCTTGGCCGCGCGCGGCATGTCCGTCGCGGCGGAGATCACCAGGTTCTGCCCGCCGAGCACGCTGGGCGTCGGCGGGGCGACCACCTGGTACTCCAGGTCCGGGTTGCGGTCGAGCAGGTCGGCGGTGACCGCCCAGTTGCGCATGTAGAGCGCCCGGCCGTCGCGGAACGCCTCGGCCGCCTCCCGCTCGGTCGCGCCCCCGCCGCGGTCGACCAGCACGGTCCGGCTGTCGTCGGCCGCGGCGGCCAGCTTCTCGACCGCGGCGAGGTCGGCCCGGCTGAAGGCGACCTGGCTGCGGTCGGGGGTCAGCGGGACCTGGCCGTTGGCCGCCACGAACGTGCCGTCGGCGGCGAGCATCGCCTCCATGGCGGTGATGGTGAGGACCTCCTCGTCGGCCAGCTGCGCGGCGTTGGCCGCCTCCACCCCGGCCTCGACCGCGGCGGCCCTGGCGGCGGGGCCGAAGTAGTCGTCCCAGGTCTGCGGGGCCGCCACCAGGTCGGAGCGGTAGAACAGCAGGCCCGCGTCGCTGTTCAGCGGCAGGCCCCACAGCGTGCCCTCGTGCCTGCAGGTGTCGATGACCTTCTCCACGAAGTCGGCCGTGTCCACCTCCCCGATCGGCTGGATGTAGCCGCGCTCGACGAACTCGGTCATCCACGGCAGATCGATCGCGTAGACGTCGGCGGCCCGGCCCCGGCGCGCGTCGTCGACCATCGCCTCGTGCTGGGCGTCCGGCTCGCCGGAGACGTTCTCGACGCGCACCGGCGTCTGCGGGTGCAGCTGGTTCCACTGCCGGATGAGCATGGTGCGCGGGTCGTTGGTGCTGTCCCCGTACGCCGCCATCAGCACGAGCGTGCCGCGCTCCAGCCCCGTCGGGGTCGGGCGGAGCGCCAGGCCCACCGCGACGATCGCGACGACAGCCAGCAGCACGCCGACCAGCCGCGCGGGCTTGCGCAGCGCCGTGCGCAGGCGAGCGGCCGCGTCGACCAACCCGGTGTTGATCGGCTCCGGCCCGCGCCACGCCGCGGCCACCACCTTCGGCAGGAAGTTGATGGCGATGCCGGAGGCGACCAGCGGCCCGGCCGCGGCCAGCGCCCGGCCGATCGACGACCAGCTCCACGGGTAGTCCACATCGGACACCAGCAGCGCGGAGACCGTGGTGACCAGGAGCACGGCCGCGATCACGGCAACGACGGCGGCAGCGCGCTGCAGCGTGTTCCACCGCCGGGGCGGCTCATCCATCCGCATCGACTCCGCTGGTCGGCAGATCAGGTGACCACCGGTTGTAGTGCAACCCGCTTTCGCGTGTCAATCAGCTGGAAACACCGACGCCGTTGGTCCAGTCGATGACGGCCCGGTGGTAGTCCGGGGCGTTGGGGGAGTAGTTGAGGGAGTGCCCGTACCCCGGGACGACGTGCGTGCGCAGGCGGGATTCGGGGGAGTAGAACCGGCCTTCCGAGGCGAGCAGGGCCGCGTCCGATGAGCAGTCCGCGCCCAGCGGGGGGCCGCAGAAGTTGGCGTCGCCGCCGCCCATCACCAGCATCACCGGCACCTTGATCTGGCGCGACAGCGGGACCAGCGCGCTGATGAGCACCGTGCCAACGGTCTCCGTCGGCGTCACGACGTCCTTGGTCGCCTCGTCGAAGGCCAGCGCGCCCGGGTCCTCGGGGCCGGGGGTGTGGAACGACTGGTAGCGCGAACCTGTGATGGTCGTCAGGTACCCGGCGTCGAGGCCGTACCCCTTCACCTTCGGGTCGAGCAGCGACGGGATCAGCGTGGTGAACACCGGGACCGCGCCCGGGAGGTTGATCTGGTGGCTGAGCCCGGTGATCACCACGCCGTCGACGTCGCGGTACCGGGCGGCCTCGGTGGTCACGATCGCCGAGCCGACCGAGTGGCCGACGGCGACCACCGTGGCGAACCGCGGCCGCAGCTTCTGGATGACCGCGTGCAGCGCTACGGCCTGCGACCGCACGGTGAGCAGCGCGCTCAGCGGCTTGGAGCTGCGCCCGCTGCCGAGCCGGTCGATGGCGACGGTGGCGATCCCGGCCCGGTTCATCGCCAGCCGGTACGAGCGGATCTCCGGTTCGTGGCCGATGTCCCAGTAGGCGCCGTTGTACGTGCCGCCGGGCACCAGCACCTGCAGGGTCGTCGCGCCGTCGGGGACGCACAGCCTGCCGTGCACCGACTGCATGGTCCCCCCGACCCGCACCGGCACGGCCACGTCCTCGCAGGTGATCTGGGCAGCGCCCGCGGTGCCGGGCGTGAGGCAGACCGCGGCGGCGAGCAGGGCGACGACCCCGATCCGGCGATAGCGCAACCAACCCACGTCAGCAAGACCTCCACTTTCAGGTGCGGGGAACCGCGGTCATCAGCAGACCGCTGGGATATGCGGCTGAGGTGAACTTGACCCGCACCGGCCTGCCGGGCACGGGGACCAGCCGCCACCGCACCGCCACGGTGGCCACGACGATGGCGATCTCGGTCTGGGCGAAGACGTTGCCGACGCACTGGCGGCCGCCCGCGCCGAACGGGATGAACGCGCCCTTGGGGACCGCGGCCCCGCGCTCGGGCGACCAGCGGTCGGGGTCGAAGCGGTGCGGGTCGGGGAACGACGCCGGGTCGTGGTGCAGCGCGTGCGGGCTGAAGATCACCTCGGCGCCCTCGGGCAGCGGCACCCCGCCCAGCTCCACCGGCCGCAGCGCGCGCCGCATGAGGAACCACACCGGGTACATCCGCAGGACCTCGTTGACGACCCGGTTGAGGTAGACCAGCTTCTCCACATCGGCGAGGGTGGGCGGCCTGCCGCTGAGCACGTCGTCCACCTCGGCGTGCACGCGGCGCTCGACCTCCGGGTTGGCCGCCAGTTCGTGGAAGGTCCAGGCGATGGCCAGCGCGGTCGTCTCGATGCCGCCGACCAGCAGCGTCATGACCTCGTCGTGGACCTGCTGGTCGGACATCCCCGCGCCGGTGTCGGAATCCTGGGCCAGCAGCAGCATCGACAGCAGGTCGCCGTGGTCGGAGCCGTCCTCCCGCCACGAGCGCACGACGTCGAGCACGATGGCGCGCATGCGCGCGATGGCCGCGTCGAACTCGCGGTTCACCGGCAGGGGCAGCTTCTCCACGAACGACGGCGACAGCGCCCGGACCATGCCGAACTTGAGCACCAGGAAGATCGAGCGGCGGATCTCGTCGATGGCGCGCCTGCCCATCTCCGTGGAGAACAGGGCCTCGCCGACGATCGTCACCGCGAGCGCTTGCGCGTCCGCCTCGACCGCCCGCACCTCGCCCGCGCGCCACGGCGCGATGTGGTCGGCCGCCACGCGGGCCATGGTCTCGGCGTAGCGGGTGATGCGCTCGCGGTGGAAGGCGGGCTGCACCATGCGCCGCTGCCTGCGGTGCTCCGCGCCGTTCGACGTGGCCAGGCCGTTGCCGAAGAACGGTCGGAACTTGTCGAACAGCGCGCCTTTGCGGAACAGCCCGCCTTTGGTGACCAGCAGCTCGTGCACGAGTTGAGGACTCGTCAGGAAATACGCGGGCAGCGTGCCGAGGTCGACCCGGACGATGTCGCCGTAGCGGCGCAGATCCGCGGTGAATTCGTGGCGTTTGCGCAGCATGGGCAGCGTGTGCCCGAGCAGGGGGAGTCGACCCGGGGCCACCGGGACCGGCATGTCCGCTCCTCGCCTCTCTCTGGGGAAGGGCCACCCTAGAAGCCGATCGGGTGAGACCGACAGTGCCTGATCGGGTGATCATGGCCCACCCTGATGGCCCATCGGCGGCCTTTCCCGAGGTGGATAGGATGTTGCCTTCGGTCAAAGGTGTGCAAAAGGGAGAGTTCCCCGTGGTGAACCGGGAATGGGTTCCGCAGAGCGTCGACGTGTCGGTGCCGAGCATGGCGCGCACCTACGACTACCTCCTCGGCGGCGCGCACAACTTCGCTACCGACCGCGAGCTGGCCGCGCACGTGGAGAAGGTCATGCCCGACGCGCGCTCGGCGGCCCGGGTGAGCCGGGCGTTCCTCGGCCGGGCCGTGCAGTTCATGGTGGGGCAGGGGATCCGGCAGTTCCTCGACATCGGCTCCGGCATCCCGACGGTGGCCAACGTGCACGAGGTCGCCCAAGCCGCGGCGCCGGAGTGCCGGGTCGTCTACGTCGACAAGGACCCGATCGCCGTCGCGCACAGCGAGCTGATGCTGGAGGGCAACGACCTCGCCACCATCGTGCACGCCGACATGCGCGACCCGGACTCGATCCTGGACCACCCGCAGACCCGCGCGCTGCTCGACTTCGACCAGCCCATCGGCCTGCTCATGCTGATGATGCTGCACTGGGTGCCCGACGACGAGGACCCGTGGGCGCTCATGGCGCGCTACCGCGGCGCGCTGGCCCCCGGCAGCCACCTGGCCATCACCCACGTCACCGCCGACCACCAGGACGAGCGGCTGTCCGAGGTGACCGACCTGATCAAGGAGAGCCGCAGCGCCGACCAGCTCACCGAGCGCCCCCGCGCCCAGGTGCTCGACCTCTTCGGCGAGTTCGAGCTGGTCGAGCCGGGCCTGGTCGGGTGCGCGGCGTGGCGGCCAGCCGGTCGCGGGGACGTGTCCGACACCGCGGAGATGAACATGGTGATCTACGGCGGGGTCGGCCGGAAGCCCTGACGGGCGCACCGGGGTCGAGGGCTCTCCACGGCAGCGGGACTGACATGTCGACGAGGTCGCAACCGGATCCGGGGCCGGATTCCCGGCCGGACGGGGCACGGGCGCGCGAACTGCTGGCGCGCAAGTGGGCGTACCTGATCAGCGGTGTCTCGGTGATCCCGCTGCCCACCGCGGACCTGGAGCGGGAGCTGCACGAGCAGGTCGAGGCCCTGTGCGCGGCCGTGGCCGCCGACCCGCTCGACACCGCCGCCGTGGAGCGGATCGGCGAGGCGGTGGTCGGGCTGGGCTACCTCGGCGAGGACGGCCTGCGCCAGACCGTCGAGGTCCTGGCCAAGGGCCTGCCCGCGCTGCCGGAGTTCCGGCCCGCGGCCGCGTTCGCCAGCCGGATCGCGCTCGCGGTCGGCGCGCTGGCCACCGGCTTCCTCGCCGCCAACCGGCGGGTGGTGTTCGAGCAGCAGGAGCGGCTGCGGCTGTCGCTGCTCAAGGCCGTGCGCGACGCCAAGTGGAACCTCAAGGAGAGCGAGGCCCGCTTCGACGAGGTGATCACCTCCTCGGCCAGCGGCGTGGTGATCGTCGGCCTGGACGGTCGGCTGGTGCGCACGAACGCCGCCTTCGCCGACATCCTCGGCCGCACCGCTGCCGAGCTGGCGGGGCAGTCCCTGTTCGACCTCGTCCACCCCGAGGCGGTCGGGATGCTGCGCGAGGTGATGGACGCGGCGGTCGACGGCGGCCCGGAGCGCGTGCGCCAGTCGCAGCGGCTGCTGCGCGCCGACGGCGACGTGGCCAGGATCTCGCTGACCGCCTCGCTGCTGCGCGACCCCGGTGGCGCGCCGAGCCACTTCGTGGTGGTCGTCGAGGACGGCACCGAGCTGATGCTGCTGCAGAGCGAGCTGAACCGGCAAGCGCTGCACGACGTGCTGACCGGCCTGCCGAACCGCCAGTTCTTCAGCAGCCACCTGGAGGGCGCGGTGCGCCGGGTCGACCCGGTGCACGGCCTGACCCTGCTGCACCTCGACCTCGACTCCTTCGGCCTGGTGTGCGACAGCCTCGGCTGGCGCGCGGGCGAGCGGCTGCTCGTGCACGTCGCCACCCAGCTCCAGTCCGTGCTGGCCAGGGAGAAGGCGATGGTCGCCCGGTTCGACGGCGACGAGTTCGGCATCCTGCTGGAGAACACCGCGACCACGCCGAACATCGTGGCGATCGCCGCGGCGATCAACCGCGCGCTGGCCGAGCCCGTCTACGTCGACGGGCACGGCCTGGCGGTCTCGGCGTCCATCGGCGTGGTGCGCAGCGCCGCGCGCGACGACGACCCCGCCGACCTGCTGCGCGCCGCCGACCTGGCGCTGCGGCGGGCCAAGGCGCGCCGCTGCGGGCAGTGGGAGCTGTTCGACCCGAACCAGGACCGCGCCGACCGCACGGGCATCGCGCTGGCCGTCGACCTGCCCGGCGCGTGGGAGCAGGGCGAGATCGCCGTCGCCTACCGCCCGGTGGTGCGGCTGGCCGACCGCGCCGTCGTCGGCGTGAGCGGGGTGCTGCGCTGGGACCGCGCGGAGGGGCCGGTCGCCCACGAGCGGTGCGTGGCCCTGGCCGAGCGCACCGGCCTGATCCTGCCGCTGGGCGAGTGGCTGGTCGCCACCGCGGCGGGCCAGGTCCAGTGGTGGCAGCGCACCACGCCCGAGCTGGACCTGTCGGTCGCCCTGACCGCCCACCAGGCGTTCGACGCCGACCTGGTGTCCCGCGTGGTGCGCGTCCTGGAGAGCACGGGCCTGCCGCCGGACCGGCTGACCGTCGGCATGCCGGTCGACGTCGTGAGCGCCCCCGAGGTGGCCGAGAACCTGGGCGTGCTGGCCGAGATGGGCGTGCGGACGGCGCTGTCGGACTTCGGCCTCGGCCCCGACGACCTCGCCGCCGCGCACGACCTCGGTGTGCGCGCCGTGCGGGTGGCGGCCCGGCTGGCCGACCTGCGGAGCCGGACGAAGGCCGACTACGTGGGCTACGTGGGCGCGCTGCTGCCCGCCCTGCGGGACACCGGCGTGGTGGTCGGGGTGGACGGCATCACCACCGCCGAGCAGGCGCGGTGGTGGCAGGAGGCGGGCGCCGACGTGGGCACCGGACCGTTCTTCGGCCCGGACCGCTCGGCGGCGGGCTTCCAGGCGCACCTGACCCGCTGACCCTTTACCCCGAGTTTACGATTCCGGGCGCGTGGGTGATACTGGGCGCGAGGGGAGTACTTCCGCCTGGGTCTACCCGGTCAGTACGGACAGCCACGGCCTGTCCTCGGGAGACCGCCCCGCACCCCGGGGTGAAGGAGACCTCAAGCGCTTCGTCGTTTGAGGAGGTCCTGATGCCCGATTCCGTCGGCTCGCCCGCGCTGTGGCTGGTCAGCATCGTGGTTCTGGCGGCGCTGCTGGTCGCCGACTTCGTGGTGACCCGCCGCCCGCACGAGGTGTCGGTGCGCGAGGCCGTCGGCTGGTCGGTGTTCTACCTGGCCCTCCCGCTGGTGTTCGGCGTCTGGCTCTGGCTGGCCTTCGGCAGCAGCCAGGCGGTGGAGTTCCTGACCGGCTTCGTGGTCGAGAAGTCCTTGTCGGTGGACAACCTCTTCGTGTTCATGCTCCTGCTGGCCGCCTTCGCCGTGCCGCCCGCGGTGCAGCAGCGCGTCCTGCTTTACGGCATCGTCGGCGCGCTGGTCCTGCGGGGCATCTTCATCGCCGCGGGCGCGGCGCTGCTGGCCGCGGGCACCTGGGCGTTCCTGGTCTTCGGCCTGATCCTGCTCGCCTCCGCCGTGAAGATGCTGCACAGCGCGGTGACCGGGGCGAACTCCGAGCCCGACATCTCCTCGATGCGGTCGGTGCGCTTCCTGCGGAAGCTGATGCCGGTCACCGACGACTACCACGGCGCCCGCCTCACCGTCCGCGAGCACGGCAAGCGCGCCCTCACCCCGCTCGCGGTCGTCGTGGTGGCCGTCTTCGCCACCGACGTCGTCTTCGCCATCGACTCCGTGCCCGCCGTCTACGGCATCACCGAGGACCCCTACCTGGTGTTCGCCACCAACGCCTTCGCCCTGCTCGGCCTGCGCGCCCTCTACTTCGTGCTGCACAACGCGCTGGCCAAGCTCGTCCACCTCAACCACGGCCTGGCGATCATCCTGGCGTTCATCGGCCTGAAGCTGGCCCTGCACTGGGCCCACGGCATCTGGCCCGCCGTCCCGGAGATCCCGACCCCGGTCTCCCTGGCCGTCATCATCGGCGTCCTCGCCACCGTCACCGCAACCAGCCTCCGCACCCGCGCAAAGGAACGCGCCCTGGCAACCGAGGAGTGACCCATGCTCGCCGCGATCACCAGCGCGGCCACCGACCTGCTCCTCACCCTGCTCGTCGTGGCCGCCCTGGTGATCACCTGCGCAGCTCTGGCACCCCGCAGACCCCGCTGACCGCCGAGCCTGCGCCCGCCGCCGCCCACCGCCAGCCGGTGCACAGTGACCGCCTGCCGCCGGCCCGCGGCCACCTGGTCGATCTTGTCCACGTGCACCCCGAGCAGTTCGGCGGAGGGAGGCCGGGGACGGGTTGGGCGGCGGGGGGAGAGCGGACTAACCCTCGCCGACGGTGACCCGCTCCAGCACCCCATTCATCGGTACGGCGGTGCTGGGGTCACTTGCTCGTGCCAGCTCAATCGGCCGTCCGGTGGAGCGCGAGCAGTAGGCGGCTCAGCACCTTCCTGGCGTCGCGGATCGGGCACTCGATGGGGTGCTTGCTACTCCACCCCCCGCGCCTCGATGGCGCCCTGCGCCGCCCCTGGCCTGCCCGGGCGGCGGGTAGAAGCTCGGTCTTCGGTCATTGCAGTCGGTGCTGGCGCATCCCAGTCGCCGAGCAACTCGGCGATCTCCGCGCCCGCCTCCGGGCATCCCGCCCGGCAGCGCAACCCGACTGCCCGGGTCGAGCCCGGCGCCGGCGCGCAGGTCGTCAGCAGCGGGCAGGCGGACTCGGGGCCGCCCGCGTGCTCGGTGCCCGTAAGCCATCAAGGCGCCATCTCCCTCGCTCCGCCGTTGCATCCATCCCGGTCGGTTGGTCGGGTATCACCGGCGAGAGCGCCACTAGGAGAAGCGTTACAGGCGCGCGTGTCGGGATTGCCACAGCGCTCTGCTTTGGAATCACGGTGTACCGCTGGGTAGCTTTGCGCCCGGCTTGTTTGCGGGCGTGCGGTTGGGCTACGCCGAATTACCGGAGGAAATGCGGTGCGGCGATCCCTGCCGTCGTCGGCGCGTGCGTTGCGCCACTACAACTATCGGCTGTGGGCGGGTGCTGACCTGGTGTCGGTCACCGGGTCCTGGATGCAGGTGCTCGGGCTCAACTGGGTGGTGCTGGAGCGGACCGGCTCGGCTACCGCGGTCGGGATGTCCGTGCTGGCGAGCACGCTGCCCGCCCTGCTCGTCGGCCCGTGGGCGGGGGCCCTCGCCGACCGGGTCGACCCGCGGCGGATCATCGTGGCCGGGCAGGCGGTGCACGTCGGGTTGGCGCTGGTGCTCGCCGCGCTGGTGTGGGGCGGCGCGCCGCTCGGGCTGCTGTACCTGCTCACCGCGCTGTCGGGCGTGGTGGGCGCGGTGGAGGGGCCCGCGCTGGGCCGCTTCGGCGCGCAGGTGGTGCCCCCGGTGGACCTGCCCAACGCGCTGGCGCTGGGCTCGCTGATCAACTCCGCTGGCCGCGTGCTGGGCATGAGCCTGGCCGGTCTGCTCGCCGCCGCGGTCGGCGAGCCGATGTTGTTCCTCATCAACGCGGTGACGTTCCTGGCGGTCATCTCGACCGTGCGGGCGGTGCGGGTGGGCGAGTTGCACCCGCTGGCGGTCAGCCCGCCGGAACGCGCGGGCGTGCGGGCCGGGCTGGGGCACGTGCGGCGCAACAGCACCTTGATCACGCTGTTCGCGCTCGGCTTCGTCCTGTCCAGCCTCGGCCGCAACTACCAGGTGACTATGGCCGCGATGTCCTCCGGCCCGCTCGACGCTGGCGCGGGCGGCTACGGCCTGCTCTCGGCGGTGTTCGCAGGTGGAGCCGTCGTCGGCGGCCTCATCGCCGCCCGCCTGCGCGACCTCGGCGCACCGGTCCTCCTCACCGCCGCCGCGATCACCAGCCTCCTGCAGGCCATCAGCGGCTTCATGCCCGACCTGCTCGGCTTCGCCGCCCTCATCGCCGCGATCGCCGCGGGCGCGGTGGTCATCGACACGGTCATGGGCACCCGCGTCCAGTTCGACTCCGCGGAGGACATGCGCGGCCGCGTCCTGTCGGTCCACGGCGCGGTCGCCGCCGCGGCGGGCGCCGTCGGCGGCCCGCTGCTCGGCTGGCTGTGCGAAGACCTCGGCCCCGGCACCGCCCTCACCGCCGCGGGCCTGGCCACATTCGCCGCCACCGCCTGCGCGGCCGTCGCCCTGGGCCTGGGCCGCCGCACCGCGGCCCCGCTGCCCGCCCCGGCGACGGCCGCCGCCCGCTAGCGCGTCAGCCGAACTGGATGGTGCGGGGGCTGGTGTAGAAGCGCTGGGCCTCCTTGCCCTGCTCGCGGCCGCCGTAGCCGGAGGACTTCTCGCCGCCGAAGGGGAGGTGGAAGTCCACGCCCGCGGTCGGCGCGTTGACCTTGATCATGCCGGACTCGCAGGCGTCGACGTAGGCCATCGCGGCGGCCAGGTCGTTGGTGTAGAGGGCGGTGACCAGGCCGTACGGGGTCGCGTTGGCCAAGGCGACGGCCGATTCCGCGTCCGGGGCGGTGGTCAGGGTGCAGATGGGGCCGAAGGTCTCGGTGGTGTTGAGCGGGGCGTCGGGCGCGAGGTCGGTCACCACGGTCGGCGCGGCGAACCAGCCCTCGTCCGGCACCGGCCGGGTGACCACCACGCGGCCTGAGCGGGCGGCGTCGACCCGGTCGCGGGCGGCCTCGGTGATCACCGGCCCGACCGCGACGCCCTCGTCGGCCGGGTCGCCGATCGGCAGCGCCTCGACCGCGGCCCGCAACGCCTCGATGAACGCGCCTGCATCCCCCACCACGATGATGCGCTTGGTCGCCGTGCACTTCTGCCCGGCGAAGCCCATCGCCGCGGCCGCGATGTGCCCTGCCGCCCGGGCCAGGTCGGCGTCCGGCAGGACGATCGCGGCGGACAGCCCGCCCATCTCGCACTGGACCGGCACGCCCCGGGCCGCCCCCGCGGCGGCGACCCGGCGGCCGACCTCGGTCGAGCCGGTGAACGAGACCGCGTCGGCCGCCTCGACCAGGGCGGACCCGGCCTCGCCGTGCCCGGGGTGCACGGCCAGCAGGCCCGCGGGCAGGTGCGGGGTGAGCAGCTCGGCCAGCCGCAGCGCGCACGCGGTCGCGTCCGGGGCGGGCTTGACCACCGCCGCGTTGCCGTACGCCAGGGCGGGCGCGGCCTTCCACACCGGGATCGCCAGCGGGAAGTTCCACGGCGTGATCAACCCCGCCACCCCGCGCGGCCTGCGGACGGTGAGGTCCAGCCCGGCGCCGGGGTAGGTCTCGCCGATCGGGTCGAAGCACTGCTGGGCGTAGTACCGCAGGATGGCCACGGCCCGCGCCACCTCGCCGCGCGCCTCCGCCACCGGCTTGCCGACCTCCCGCACCACCAGCGCCGCGAGCTCGTCGGCGTGCCCGGCCACCGCGTCGGCGCACGCGGCCAGCGCCGCCGCCCGCGGCGCGGGTCCGGTCGCAGCCCACTCCCGCTGCGCCGCCCGGGCCGCCTCGACGGCGGCGGCGACCTGCTGCTGGCTGCTCGCGGGCACGTCGACCACCAGGTCGGACGGCCGCTGGGGGGAGGTCGAGCGGACGCGGCTCACAGGATGAACCCCTTCGGGAACGGGTCGGTGGGATCGAGCAGGTAGTTGCCCATGCCGGTGATCCAGGCCCGGCCGGAGATCGTGGGCACCACCGCGGGCACGTCGCCCACCGCGGTCTCCTCGACCAGCCTGCCGATGAACCGGGTGCCCAGCAGCGATTCGTTGACGAAGTCGGCGTGCAGGGCGAGGTCGCCGCGCGCGTGCAGCTGGGCCATGCGGGCGGCGGTGCCGGTGCCGCAGGGGGAGCGGTCGAACCAGCGCGGGTGGATGACCATGGCGTTGCGGGAGTGGCTGCCCGGCGAGCCGGGGCCGACCAGCTGGACGTGGTGGCAGCCGCCGATCGCCGGGTCGACCGGGTGCCGCGGCCGGTCCTGCTCGTTGATCGCGGCCATGACGGCCATCCCCGCGTCGAGCATGCGCTCCTTGTCCGCGAAGGTCAGGCCCAGGTCGGCGACGGGCAGGATGGCGTAGAAGTTGCCGCCGTAGGCCAGGTCGTAGGTGACCTCGCCCAGGCCGGGCACGGACACGGCCGCGCCCAGCCTGCACGCGAACGACGGCACGTTGCGGATCGTCACCGACTCCGCGCGCCCGCTCGCCACCGCGACCTCGGCGACGACCAGCCCGGCCGGGGTGTCCAGCCGCACGGTCGTGACGGGCTCGGTCACCGCCACCATGCCGGTCTCGACCAGCACGGTGGCGACCCCGATCGTGCCGTGCCCGCACATCGGCAGGCAGCCGGACACCTCGATGTAGAGCACGCCCCAGTCGGCGTCCGGGCGGGTCGGCGGCTGCAGGATGGCCCCGCTCATCGCCGAGTGCCCGCGCGGCTCGTTCATCAGCAGCTGGCGGAGGTGGTCGAGGTGCTCGATGAAGTGCAGCCGCCGCTGCGCCATGCTCTCCCCGGGGATGACCCCGACGCCGCCGGTGATCACCCGGGTGGGCATGCCCTCGGTGTGGGAGTCGACCGCGGCGAAGTAGCGGGAGCTGCGCATCTCAGGCGCCCATCGCGCGCTGCATGTCGGCGTCGAGCCGGGCGAGCTGCTCCTCGCTGAGCGGCCCGCGCGGCGGCCGGCAGGGACCGCCGTAGCGGCCCACCAGGTCCATCGAGCGCTTGATCGCCTGGACGAACTCGGTGCGCGAGTCCCACCGGAACGCGGCCACCATCGGCTCGTACAGCGCCCTGGCCTTGGTCGCCTCGCCCGCGAGCGCCAGCTCGAACAGGCGCACGGACTCGGCGGGGAAGACGTTCGGGAAGCCCGCGAACCACCCGGTCGCGCCCATCAGCAGCGACTCCAGCGCCACGTCGTCGGCGCCCGCGACCACGGTCAGGTCCGGGGCGTGCTCGCGGATCTCCAGCACCCGGCGCACGTCCCCGGAGAACTCCTTGACCGCCACGACGTTGTCGATCTGGGCGATCTCGCCGAGCAGGGCGGGGGAGAGGTCGACCTTGGTGTCGATGGGGTTGTTGTAGACCATCACCGGCAGGCCGACCGAGGCCACCTCGGCGAAGTGGCGGACGACCTCGGCGGGGTTGGCCCGGTACATCGTCGGCGGCAGGCACAGCACCCCGTGCGCCCCGTCCTCGGCGGCCCGCTCGGCCCACGCCTTGGCCTGGTGCCAGCCCGGCCCGTGCACCCCGACCACGACGACCCCGTCCGCGCCGACCGCCTCGACGGCGGTGCGGGCGACGGCCCGGCGCTCGTCGTCGGTCAGCGCGGAGTACTCCCCGAGCGAGCCGTTGGGGCCGACGCCGCGGCACCCGCTGTCGACCAGCCACCGGCAGTGCTCCGCGTAGCGGTCGAGGTCCACCCGCAGCCCGGCGGGCGCGGCCGGGTCGTCGGCGAAGGGCAGCGCGGTGGCGACGATGACGCCGTCGAGCTTCTCGGTCATCCGTTCTCCTCATCGGTGAGTTCGCCGAGCCGGACCGGCGCGGCGATCGGCCTGCGCGCGAACGCGGCGGCGGGCAGGCCGCACAGGTCGGCGACGGCCCTCCCGCAGACGCGGCCCTGGCACAGGCCCAGGCCCGCGCGGGAGGTCAGCCGCAGCGCGCGGGCGCCGGGGGCGGCGGTGCGCAGCGCGCGGTAGGGGACCTCCTCGCAGCGGCAGATCATGGTGTCGTCGGCCAGCCACTCCCGCCAGCCGTCGGCGACGGGGTGCAGGTGGTCGAGCGCCCTGGCGAACCGCCGCAGGGCGCGGACCTTCCTGGCCAGCCGCGGTGGGATGGGCGCTCCGGCCGCGGTCAGGCCCGCGATCTCGCCTTCAGCGGCGGCCAGGTCGGCGCCGCCGATGCCGGTGATCTCGCCAGCCGCCCAGACGCCCTCGACCGAGGTGCGCTGCGCGGCATCCACGGCGACGAACCCGGCCTCGACGGCGCAGCCCGCGGCGACGGCCAGCTCCAGCTGCGGGGTGAAGCCGTAGCCGACGCACAGGGCGTCCACCTCGATGTCGCGTTCGGTGCCGGGGCGCACGCGCCAGTCCGGGGTGAGCTTGGCCGTGGTCACCGCTTCCAGCCGGTCGCTGCCGTGCGCGGCGATGACCGCGGTGCGGGTGCGGTAGGGCACCCGGTGGCGGGCGAGGGTGGCGAGGTAGCCGAGCAGCTCGGGGGCCTTGGCGCGCCCGGCGAGGAGCCCGCTGTGCCAGCGCGGCCGGTTCGCCTCCATGACGGCGACCACGTTCGCGCCGACATCGAGGACCGAGCGCGCGACCGGCAGCAGGAACGGCCCGGTCCCCGCCACCAGCACCCGCCGCCCGACGGCCACCCGCTGCCCCTTGGCGAGCGCTTGCGCGGCCCCCGCGGTGTAGACGCCGGGCAGCGTCCACCCGGGGAAGGGCACCGTCCGGTCGTACGCGCCCGGGGCGAGCACGAGCGCCGCGGCCTCCACGACCCGCCGCCGCCTCCCCGGCCCGTCGGCCGGTCCGGTGAGGACATGCAGCCGATGCCCGCCCGCGCACGGCTCCACCGCCCAGACGACCGACTCCGCCCAGTGCTCGACACCCGGCGGCAGCGGCTGGCTCTCACCGCCGCCGAGGAGGTCCTGCCGGTGGTACTGCCCACCCCGCCGCACACCCGCGTCGATGAGCAGCACCTCCCGCCCAGCCCGCCCAGCAGCCCGCGCCGCCGCCAGACCCGCAGGCCCCGCTCCCACCACCACGACCCGGCTCATGAGGCCAGCCCCCCGCCTTGGTAGTTGCGGGTGTCTCCGGTCGCCCGAGCTGCTCGCGCCGCGGTCACCAACTTGACCTGGCTCATGTCGGCAGCTCCCCGCCTTGGTGGTTGCGGGTGTTTCCGGTCGCTTGAGCGGCTCGCGCCGCGACCACCATCTCGACCCGGCTCATGAGGACAGCTCCCCGGCCTTGGTGGTTGCCGGTGTCTCCGGTCGCTTGAGCGGCTGGCGCCGCGACCACCATCTCGACGTGGCTCATGTCGGCAGCTCCCCGCCTTGGTGGTTGCCGGTGTCTCCGGTCGCTTGAGCGGCTGGCGCCGCGACCACCATCTCGACGTGGCTCATGTCGGCAGCTCCCCGCCTTGGTGGTACG
>NZ_JBSGHB010000013.1:63309-72465 GCF_053604195.1 Actinokineospora sp. NPDC004072
GGTTGCCGGTGTCTCCGGTCGCTTGAGCGGCTGGTGCTGCGGCCGCCATCTCGGCCCGGCTCATGTCGGTAGCTCCCCGCCTTGGTGGTCGTGGGTGTCTTCGGTCGCCCGAGCGGTGTCCACTGGTGGCAGCTCCGCGCCGTCCTGGTGGCGGATGCGGTCGCCGTCGGTGAGGAGGCGTTGGCAGGCCCGGGTGTCGGGGACGTCGTTGACCACGACGAGGCAGTCGTGGCAGATGCCGATGCCGCAGAAGATGCCGCGCGGGGAACCGCCGCTGCGGGTGGTGCGCCAGCTGGTGATCCCCCGCGACAGCAGCAGCCCTGCGACGGTCTGGCCGGGGGTCGCCTCGACCCATTCGCCGTCGAGTTCGACTCTCATGCCGGGATCACCGCCGGGCGGTCGACGCGGAACGGGTGGGGGTCTGCCGCGGGCTCCCGCTTCAAGACCAGGTCGGCGAGCAGGCGGCCGGTTGCCGGGGCCAGGCCGATGCCCGCGCCCTCGTGCCCGGTGGCGTGCCAGAGGCCGGGCAGCCGCGGGTCCTCGCCGATGACCGGCAGGTGGTCGGGGGTGTACGGGCGGAACCCGCCGTAGGCGCGCATCACCGGGACGCGGGCCAGGAAGGGGAACAGGGTGACCGCCTTGCGGGCCAGCTCGGCCACCACGTCGACGCGGATGGTCTCGTCGAAGCCGACGCGCTGCCTGCTGGACCCGATCAGCACCGTGCCCGCCTTGGTCGACTCGACCACGCTGGAGGTCTGCAAGTCGGCGTCGCCGCTGGCCACCGCGGCGACGTAATCGGCGTCGTACACCTTGTGCCGCACCGATTCCGGCAGCGGCGCGGTCACGAGGACCATCCCGCGCCGCGGCAGCACCTCGATGGGGGCGCCCGCCGCGCGGGCGAAGTCCGCCGACCACGGCCCGCAGGCGTTCACCACGATCGGGCACGCCACGGTCCCGCGCTCGGTCCGCACGCCCGCGACTGCGCCGCCTTTGGTCACCAGTCCGACCGCCGGTTCATTCGACCGGACCTCGCCGCCGCGTCGCCGGACCGCGGCCAGCATGGCGATCGCGGCGAGGACCGGCTGCACCTGCGCGTCCTGCGGGTAGTGCACTGCGGCGGTGATCTGCTTGGTGAGCAACGGTTCCATCGCGGCGGCCTCGGCTGGTTCCAGCTCGATGGCGTCCACTCCGGACCGGCGCTGGTCGGCGGCCGCCGCGGTCAGCGCGGCCGCGCCCGCCTCCGTGGTGGCGACGACGATGCCGCCCTTGGCCTCCCACTCGACGTCGGCGTCCACCCGGGCGAGGAGGTCCGGCCACAGGGCGCGGGAGAGCTGCGCCAGCGCCAGTTCGGGGCCGGGCGGCTTGTCGGAGACCAGCACGTTGCCCTCGCCCGCCGCCGTGGTCCCGCAGGCGGGGTCGCCGCGGTCGATGACGAGGACCCGCAGCCCGGCCGCGCTCAGCGCCTCGGCGCACGCGGCGCCGACCGCCCCCGCGCCGACCACCGTCGCGTCCACCGCGCTCACGCCTCACCACCGTTCAATAGAATGAACGCGGTGAGGCTAACTCCCGCCGCCGCGCCCGGTCAACCCCGGACGACGCAGCCTGCGACGGGCGCGTCCGAGGGGTATTCCAGCAGCAGCACCGACGCCACCGGCCCGCCCACCGTCTCGTAGATGTGCGGCCCCTGCGCGGGGAAGCAGACGTAGTCCCCGGCCCCCAACTCGTACGGCGCGTCCGGCGGCCCGACCCGCAGCATCCCGGAGATCACCACGACGTGCTCGCGCCCGGGATGCCCGGCCGACCGCTGCACCTCACCCGGCCGCACCCGCTGGTCGTACAGCTCGAACACGGTGTCGGTGACGTCCATCCGCCGCAGCATCCGCAGGTCGACGGCATTGCTGCTGAGCACCTCCAACCCCTGCGACCGCACCAGCACCACATCCGGCTCCACCCGCTCGGTCAGCAGCGTCGAGACCGGCACTCCGAAGGCGTTCGACAAACTGAACACCGTCTCGATGGTCGGATTCGCGTTGCCCCCCTCCAGCTGCGACAACGTCCCCTTGGCAATCTCCGACCGCCGCGCCAACTCCGACAACGACATCCCGGCCTGCTCCCGCAGCGCCCGCACATTGGCCGCCAACACCTGCCCAACCCGCCCACGCTCCACCGCGACCCTCCTCGTGCCCAGGGCAGAAGCCTACCCAGCCACCGCCCCTGACCAGCGGCGGCTTTCCGCCGCGGCAGGCCACGGCCGGTGTCGGCGGGCAGGTGGTCGCGCTGATGCGGCCCGAGCGCTCAGGTCAGGCCTGCGTCGATCAGGAGGCGCCAGATGTCGGCCTGGTCGACGACCTCGACGCCGTGTTTCTCGGCCTTGGTGAGCTTGCTGGCGCCCACCTCGGCTCCGGTGATCAGCATGTCGGTGTTGGCCGACACGGAGCCTGCGGTGGTGGCGCCTGCGCGTTCGCAGAGGCGTTGGAAGGTGGGGCGGGGGATCTTCTCGCCCGTGCGGGGGTCGGTGATGGTGCCGGTGATGACGACCGTCTTGCCCGCGAGCGGGGCGCCCGAGACCACGACCGGGGGGAGGTCTTCCTCGCGGACGTCGAGGGAGACGCCGAGGGCGCGGAGGCGGTCGATCTCCGGGCGGAGGCGGGTCAGGTGCTCGGTGAGGGACGCGGCGACCTTCGGGCCGATGTCTTCGACGGCGACCAGGCGCTCCTCGCCCGCGTCGGCGACCTCCTCCAGCGAGCGGAAGCCCGCCCGGCACAGGCGCATCGCCGTGCCCTCGGAGGCCATCGGGATGGCCAGGCCGATCAGCGCGCGGCGCAGGCCGACGCGGCGGCTGGCGTCGATGGAGTCGATCATGCGGGTCGCGGAGACCTCGCCCATGCGGTCGAACTCCAGCAGCTGGTCGACGGTCAGCCGGTAGAAGTCCGACGGGCGCTCCAGCAGGCCCGCCTCGGCCAGCCGCTCGATCCACACCCCGCCGATGGCCTCGATGTCGGCCGCGGCGCGCGAGGCCCAGTGGATGAGCCTGCGCACCGTCTGGGCCGGGCAGGCGACGTTGGTGCAGAACAGCTCGCGGCTGTTGCCCTGCTCGACCACCGGCTGCTCGCACGACGGGCACACCGCGGGCGGCACGATCTCCCGCTCCTCCCCGGTGCGCTTGGACTCGTCCAGCACACCCGCGACGAACGGGATGACGTCGCCCGCGCGGCGGACCAGCACGGTGTCGCCGATGCGGATGCCGCGGGCGCGGATCACCTCCTGGTTGGCCAGCGTCGCGCGGGTGACCGTGGTGCCGCCGACGAACACCGGCTCCAGCTGCGCGACCGGGGCGATCTTGCCCGTCTTGCCGACGTCCCACACCACGTCGCGCAGCACGGTCGTCTTCTCCTCGGCGGCGAACTTGTAGGCCAGCGCGCCGCGCGGGGAGTTCGACCTGGTCCCCGCCGCGGCGTAGGCGCCGCGGTCGGCCAGGCGCAGCACCGCGCCGTCGAGGTCGTAGTCCAGGTCGTTGCGCTGGGCCTCGATCTCGGCGATGACCGCCAGCGCGGCCTCGGCGTCGGCGCAGTGCCGCATGCCCGCCACCTCGAAGCCCAGGCCCACCAGCCCCGCCTCCAGGTCCACCTCGGTGGACTCGGCGGCGTCGAGCTCGAAGGCCAGGAACCGCAGCCTGCGCCCGGCGACGGTCTCGGCGTCCTTGGCCCGCAGCGTGCCGGAGGCGGCGTTGCGGGGGTTGATCAGCGGCTTGTCGGGGTGGGCGGCGTTGTAGGCGGCGAAGGTCGACCGCAGCATCATCGCCTCGCCGCGCACCTCGACCCGCCCCACCGGCCCGATCCGCTCGGGCAGGCCGTCGACCAGCTCCCTGACCAGCGGGGTGACGTCGTCGCCGGTGGTGCCGTCGCCGCGGGTGATCGCCTGCCGGAGCCTGCCGCCCTCGTAGACCAGCGCGAGGGACAGCCCGTCGAGCTTGGGCATGACCACCACCGGCTGCCCGGGGAAGCGCTCGAAGAACGCCGCGACCTGCTCGGGCTTGGTCGCCTTCTCCAGCGACAGCATCGGCCGCGAGTGCCGCACCGGCGCGTGCAGCACGTTGGGCGCGCCGACCTGCTCCAGCGGGTTCGGCTCCGGGGCCAGCTCGGGGTTGGCCGCGATCAGCGCCCGCAGCTCGTCCTCGATCGCGTCGTACTCCGCGTCGGCCACCAGCGGCGACCCCCGGTAGTAGGCATCGCGCAGCGCCACGACCCGGTCGGCCAGCTCCTGAATCCGCTCCCGTGCTTCCACACCGCAGAACCTACCGACCCCGCCCGACAGCCATTTCTCGCATCGGGCTCGGTTGCCCGCCCCGACCTGGCGATTCACCGCGGCGCGGGGACGGCCTTCTCCGCGGCGCGGCTGACCGCCTCCCAGCTCGCCCAGGTGGCCATGCGCTGGCGGGAGACCTCGAAGGCGAGGTCGTAGACCATGCTGCCCAGCAGCAGCCGCAGCGGCGGGTCGTCGCTGTCCACCAGCGTCATGATGGCCTCGGCGGCCAGGCGCGGTTCGCTGTCGACCGAGCCCTCGGCCCAGTGCTTGGCCAGCTCCGCGCGCAGCTCGTCGTACTGGGGGAGCGGTTCGGCGGCGGGGGTGCTGGTGTAGAGGTCGGTCCAGTAGCCGCCGGGCTGGACGATGGTCAGCTTCACCCCGAACGCCGCGGCCTCGGCGGCCAGCGCCTCGCTCATGCCCTCCAGCGCGAACTTGCTGGCGCTGTAGAGCCCGGTGCTGGGGAAGCCGCCGAGCGCGCCGATGCTGGAGATCTGCACGATGTGCCCGCCGCCCTGGGCGCGCAGCTGCGGCAGGACCGCCTGGCCCACCCACAGCGGGCCGAAGAAGTTGACCTCCATCTGGGCGCGGGCCTGCTCCTCGGCCAGCTCCTCCACCATGCCCATGACCAACGCGCCCGCGTTGTTGACCACGATGTCGAGCCTGCCGAAGCGCGCGACCGCGGCGTCGACGGCGGCGAAGACGGCCGCCCGGTCGGTGACGTCCAGACGCAGCGCCAGCAGCTGGTCCGGGTGCTCGGCGGCGAGCCCGTCGAGCGGGGTGGTGTCCCGGGCGGCGCCGACCACCCGGTCTCCTGCGGCGATGGCCGCCTCGGTGAACGCGCGGCCGAGGCCGCGGCTGGCGCCGGTGATGAACCAGACCCGGGAAGCGGTGGTGGTCATGTCCTGCCCTTCGATAGCGAGACGAACCGTTCCGTCTCGTTCGAGGTGAACAGTACCCGTCACGGCGGCGTTGTCAAGACGGACCGTCTCGTCTCATCGCGTGCTAGGGTGGGCGCGTGCCCACGAAGGTCGCCCCCGACCCCAGCCGCCGCAGCCAGACCGCGCGGGCGGCGATCCTCGCCGCCGCGCTCGACCTGGTGGGGCAGGTCGGCTACGCCAAGCTCAGCATCGAGGGGATCGCGCAGGCCGCGGGCGTCGGCAAGCAGACGATCTACCGGTGGTGGCCGTCCAAGGGCGCGTTGATCTTCGACGCCTTCCTCGCGATGGCGGGCGAAGGCGACGCCGCCGCCCTCCCGGACACCGGCGACCTCGCCGCTGACCTGAAACTCGTCCTGCGCGCCACCGTGGACGAGTTGAACACCCCCCGCTACGACTTGGCGATGCGCGCCCTGCACACCGAGATCGTCCACGACCCCGGGTTGGCCGCCGACTACGCCGAGCGGCTGGACGGGCCGATGCGGGAGCTGAAGAAGGACCGGTTGCGCGCTGCGCAGCGGGCGGGCCAGCTCGCCGAGGACGTCGACCTCGACGTGGCGGTCGACCTGGTCTTCGGCCCGATCCTCAACCGCTGGCTGCACCGCACCGGCCCGCTGACCGCCGACTACGCCGACAAGGTGGTCGACACCGCGCTCCGCGGGCTGCGCCCCTGAGCGTCCTCTGTGGACGCAGGCGTGGCGTCCGCTACCCGCTGTCGCACTTCTAGGAACCCGCGGGCCTGCTTTCCTACGAAAGGGCGGGATGCCGGGCACGGCAGAGTGAACCGGCAGGCGGGCAGTGCCGCGTCCGCGAGTCCGCGCGGTAGCGTCGATGCCGGGCGCAGGAGCGCCGTCATGGGGCGAAATCCGAAGACCGCGGCGATGGCCGCGCCATGCCCGAAACCGCCGCCGGATGCGGCAGGCGCACGCGACGAGACGTGGGGAAGCCATGACATACGTGGGCAGCCGTCCCGACGAGGAAGCGGTCGAGCAGGTGGCGGAGGAGGTCTCCGTGCCCGCCCAGCAGGCGCGCGGACCGCGGCCGCAGGCCGCGCCCATCACCGACGAGGAGTTCGAGCTGGGCCCGGGCGGCATCCCGCCCGACGCGCGGGCCAGGACGCTGGGCCGGTTGGCCGCGCACCTGGCCGAGGCCCGCGACCACATGCTCGGCTACCAGGTCACCGAGGACATGGACGCCTACCGGCACGACCTGGCCCGCTTCATGGACATGCACATCAACAACGTCGGCGACCCGTTCCAGGCAGGCGGGTACAAGGTGAACAGCAAGCCCGCCGAACGCGCGGTGCTGAAGTACTTCACCAAGCTGTGGCACGGCATCCCCTACCGGCCCGGCCGCAAGGAATCCTGCTGGGGTTACGCGCTGAGCATGGGCGCTACGGAGGGCAACCTCTACGCGATGTGGAACGCGCGCGACTACCTGGAGGGCAAGCGCCTGCTCACCAGCTCCGACAGCGCGCAGCCGGTCGCCTACGTCAGCCCGGTGGACGCCGACAGCGAGCACGCCTACGAGCCGGTCATCTTCTACTCCCAGGACACGCACTACTCCTTCGCCAAGGCCATCCGCGTGCTCAAGATCCCGACCTTCGGGCAGATCGGCCGCGAGCGCTACCCCGACGAGTGCCCGCTGGGCGGGGAGTGGCCCGACGAGGTGCCCTCGGCGATCCCGCGCGACGCGCCGGAGGACGAGCGCTACCCCGCGTTCGGTCCGGGCTCGATCGATGTGGACAAACTCGTGGCGCTGGTGGAGTTCTTCGCCGCCCGCGGCTACCCGATCATCATCAACCTCAACTACGGCAGCACGTTCAAGTGCGCCTACGACGACGTGCGCGAGGTGTCCGACCGGCTCATCCAGGTCTTCGGCGACAACGGGCTGATCTCCCGCGACGTGCGCTACGACGGCGGGACCGAGAAGCGCCGCGGGTTCTGGATCCACGTCGACGGCGCGCTGGGCGCGGGGTACATGCCGTTCCTCGACATCGCGGCCAAGACGCCCAAGTACGGGTACGTGCCCGAGGCGCCGATCCCGGAGTTCGACTTCGGGCTGCGGTCCACCTACACCGGCCCGCCCGGGGCCAAGGCCGAGCAGGTCGACATGGTGGCCTCGATCGCGCTCAGCGGGCACAAGTGGATGGGCGCGCCGTGGCCGTGCGGGCTGCTGCTGACCAAGGTGAAGTACCAGATGCAGCCGCCGGGCGAGGCCGAGTACATCGGCTCGCTGGACACCACGTTCGCGGGCTCGCGCAACGGCTTCTCACCCATCGTGATGTGGGACTACCTGGCCCAGCACCCGCACGACCGGCAGGTCACCAAGGCGGTGCACTCCCAGCGCATGGCGGCCTACCTGGTGGAGCAGCTGGAGAAGGTGGAGGCGTACTGGCGGGAGAAGCTGGGCGAGGACGTCGACCTCCACATCGACCGCAGCCCGCTGGCGATCACCGTCCGGTTCCGCAGGCCCAACCCCGACCTGGTGGCGAAGTACTCGCTGTCCACGGTGTCGGTGCGGATGCGGCCCCACGACACGACGCTGCGCAGGCTGGCGCACGCCTTCGTCATGTCCTTCACCACGCAGGACCGGATCGATGCGTTCATCGCCGACCTGTTCGCCGACGACGCCTTCGACTGGGACGAGAGCGCCCCGGCGCCGACCCGCGAACCGGTCGCCGGGCTCGTGGTCGGCGTTCCGTACGCCGACCGCGGCTTCGCCTGAGGCATGGGGGAGACATGACCGCAGAACCCCCGATCTACGACCCGTTCCGCAAGCACGAGTGGACCACGCCCACCCAGAACTTCTCGGCCAAGCTCGTCTCCTACGACCCCGACGTGGTCCTTCCGATCATCGACGAGACGTTCTACTGCCACATCGGCTACTGGGAGCCCGACCTCAAGACGGTCATGGTGATCCCGCGCCAGTACGGGCGCAAGGGCAACTCGCTGTACCTGCACGGCCCGGACCTGCACACGCACAAGCTCAAGGACAAGGACTTCACGAGCGAATCGCGCCTCTACCGGCTCATCGAGGCCGGGCGGGTGCAGCAGGTCTGCGCGACGATCACCCTCCTCGACGCCCTCGCCCTGGCCCGCTCCGCCACCCACGCCGCGATCTCCTACCGCTCGGTGGTGATCTACGGCAGCGCCACCGCCGTGACCGACGACGCGGAGAAGGCGGACGCGCTCAAGGTCCTCTGCGACCACATCGCCCCCGGCTACAGCGGCCAGTCCCGGCCGAGCACGGCCGAGGAGCGCCAGGCGGTCGGCATCATCCGGATCGACTTCGCGCACGTGTCCGCGAAGACGCGGGTGGGCGGGCCGAGCAGCGACGACCGCAAGGGGCATGAGGACCCCAAGGACAAGTGGGCCGGCCTGGTACCGGTCCGCCCGGTCTACGGTCCCCCGATCACCGCGTCGTACGTCCCAGCGGGGGTGGCGGTCCCGGACTACGTGCGGGCGCTGACGGGCATCAGGGGCGGCAACACCCTCGTCGTCGACCCACCCGTGCACTCCGCGGGCGAGTCGACCCAGGACGAACGGCCACCGGGCGCGCCGCTGATCTGACCAGCGGCCCCCACCGCCGGGCCGCGTCGCCCGCCGTCCCGGCACCCGGCCACGTCCCGATCCGGCCTGCGGACCCGCGATGCCGGGCGCGGTTCCGCAGGCCGGTGGCCCCACCCAGTCGCCGACCACCACCGTCACCGCCGAACCCACCCCTCCTACCTGCCCGGGCGATGGGCAGCCACCGCACCCACCTGCCTGCCCTTCGACACCACCCAACCCCGACCGTCCCGCCGCCCAGGCGCCGGGTCACCGCCGTGTCGAGTTGCTGGCGCTTCGGCACCGGCGATCCGGACCGTCCCGCCGCCCGAGTGTTCGGGTCGCCGCCGTGTCGAGTTGCTGGCGCT
>NZ_JBSGHB010000013.1:72564-252938 GCF_053604195.1 Actinokineospora sp. NPDC004072
GGCGATCCGGACCGTCCCGCCGCCCGAGTGTTCGGGTCGCCGCCGTGTCGAGTTGCTGGCGCTTCGGCACCGGCGATCCGGACCGTCCCGCCGCCCGAGTGTTCGGGTCGCCGCCGTGTCGAGTTGCTGGTGCTTTGGCACCGCCGGGTATCGACACTCCTGCCCGCTCGGCTGCAGGGTCGTCGCCGTGTCGACCTGCGGGTCTTCGCCGCTGCCCGGTCTCGGTCTTCCTGCAGGCTCGGGCGGTGGGCCGCCCCGTGTCGAGCTGCTGGCCGTTGGTGCTGCCGGATCTCGGTTTCCTGCTCGCCCGGGCGACGGGTAGCCACCGCATCCACCTGCTGGCCCCTCAGCACCGCCGAACCCTGACCCTCTCGCCACCTGGGCGTCGGGTCGCCGCCCTGTCGACCTGCCGGATCTTCGGCGTTGCCGGATCTCGGTCTTCCCGCAGGCTCGGGCGCTGGGCGCTCCCGCATCGACCCGCTAGCCCTTGGTGCTGCCCGATTTCGGTCTTCCTGCCCGCTCGGGTGCCGGGGCGCCGCGCCCGCCTGGCGTCGCTCGGCGCTGCCGGGACCCTGGTCCTCCTGTCCGTCCAGCCGACCGGCCGCCGCCGCACTCACCTGCTGACCACGATGCGGCTGAACCTGGTCCTCCAGGCCACGCGGGCCGACGGGACCGCCACCGCGCCCACCCTGCCGACCTCCGCCGCTGCTGGCTAGACCCAGGCCGCGCAGGTGCCGGGTCGTCGCGGCATCCATCTGCCAGCCCTCGGGGACCGCCGACCCCCGGCCTCTTCTGGCCGCTCGGGCGGCGGACCGCCGCTGCTGGCCCCGGTACCGCTGAACCCCGGTCCTCCCTGGCTGCCCAGGGAGGCAAGCCGCCACCGCTCCCACCTCTGCCAGACCTCGATTCCGCCGACTCCCGGCCCTCCCGACCACCTAGCGGGGAGGGCCGATGGTTGCCGTGGGCCGGGTGGAGGCAGGCTGCATCTGTTGGGCGGCGTGCCGGTGTTGCTGCCGGTGGGAGGGCCTAACGCGGGGTGGGTGGGGGCCGATGCGGAGGGGTATGAGAAGGATCTTCACTGCCGCTGCGGCGGTTCTTGTGGCTGCTGCTGGGACAGTTCTGCTCCACGGCACGGCCAGTGCGGCGCCGGTGCCCTCGGTCGCCTATCCGACGCCGGGGGCGCCCGTTCAGGTCGGTGTGCCGCTGCGGATCGCTGGGGCGGCGATCAATGGGGAGGCGGGGGATGTGACCCGGGTCGAGATCAGCTTCGACGCGGGGGTCACCTGGCAGCCGACCGACTACCGCGCGGAGACGTGGTCGCTGCTGCACACCCCCACCGCCCCCGGCCCGGTCTCCTTCCACCTTCGGGCCTTCACCCCCACCCAGGGCGGCGCGGTCCACGGGCCGTTCACCTTCACCGCGGGCGGCGCCGCCGCGCCCCCGCCCACCTACGGCCACACCCTGACCCTCGACCTGCTGGACCTCCCCGGCACCCAGCGCGTCGACGACCCCGATTCGCAGGCGGTTGAGCTCGGGCTGCGGTTCCAGGTCGACCGGCCGGGCGCGATCCCCAGCGGCTACCTCTGGCGCGGCGCGTACACCGGTCCCATCACCGTGCACCTGTGGTCCGCCGACGGCGCCCTCCTGGCCGAGACGACCGCGACGGCGGGCACCGGCCGGTACCAGCCCTTCACCTTCGCCACCCCGGTGCAGCTGACCCCGAACACCGACTACACCCTGTCCTACTACACCCCCGCGGGCGGCTACGCCGTCTCCGAGGACTACTTCAGCGGCGCGATCTTCCGCGCCCCCTTCCACACCCCCGTCGGCGCGGGCGTCTACCGCTACGGCGGCGGCTACCCGACCGACACCTGGAACAGCAGCAACTACTGGATCATCCCGCGGTTCACCCCCGCGCCCTGATCCACCGGCCCGCCTGCGCGATGCAGGCGGGCCGTCCCCTGTCCGGGCGACCTCGCCTGCCCGATCGGGGGAACGCCGCCTGGCCCGCCTGCCGCCGGGGTACTGCGACCAGCGGGAAGGAGCGGGGGTGGCACGCACGGCAGAGGCGTCAGCCCGGCTGCGAGCAGTCGACCGGACGGCCCGCGCTGGGGTACTCGATCGTGCCCAGCCCGGGTTCCATGTCTTTGGTCCCGCGGCTGAAGGCGACCAGGCCGAGGTCCGGGTCGCAGAAGGTCAGGCCGCCCTGGCCGCCGACGCCGGGGCGTTCGAGCACCGCGGCCACCGCCCGCAGCTTCACGCCCGCGGGGTCCGCCCGCCGCCACCCCGCCACGATGTCGGACGGGGAGATGGGCATCGGCATCCGCGAGCTGTCGGGCAGGAAGGCGAGCAGGGCGTCGTAGTCGCCCGCGCAGGCCGCCGCGTGCACCCCGGCGACGTCGCGCGCGGTGTCCAAGTCGAGCGGGCGGCCGTCCACATCGGTGCTCGCGGGCTCGCCGCACGGGGCTTCCTGCGGCACCGGCACCGGGTCGTCGTCGAGGAGCAGGACGAGCCCCACGCCCGCGAAGACCGCGAGCGCCAGCACGGCCAGCAGCCGGTTCAGGGTGCGGTGGCGGTCGGGCCTCATCGGCACACCAGCCCGGGGAGGGTGCTGCACCGGGGCGCGCCCGCGCCCGCGACGACCCGGAACGCCCCGCCGTCGCCCGGCAGGGTCAGCCTGCCGGTCCGCCCGCCGGAGGACCAGTCGAAGTGGACGATCCACGTGCAGTCGCACAGCTCGGTGGCCGCGCTGATGACGAACGACTCGGCGTCGGTGCTGCTGATCTCGTAGGGGAAGGCGACCGGCTCGGCCCGCCAGCCGTGGCGGGCGGCCTCGGCGGCGGCGTTGGGGTCCACCGGCCTGCCGACCGGCCGGGGCCGCTCCGCGTCGAGGTCGACCTCCACGTAGCGGTACAGCTCGGCGTCGGCGCACGGCGCGTCGAGCACGATCCCCGGGGGCGGCGGTGCCCGGGAGAGCACCTCGACGGCCATCCCGGTGATCGTCACGCTGCGGTCGGCCTGGCGGCCCTGCAGGGTCACCACGACCTTGCCCACCTCGGCGCTGGCCCCGTCGGCGAGGTAGTCCAGGTCGGTCCACGACCGGGGCTCGCCGCCGTCGTGGCGCGCCCGGACCTGCTCGGCAGGCCGGGTGGTGAACCAGTCCGACAGGCACGGGTCGGTGATCGGCTGCACGGTGGCGAACAGCGGATCGCCGTCGGGCACGGGCGGCTCGTCCTCCCGGGTGGTGACGACCAGCAGCACGCCGCCCAGGATCAGCAGGCTGGTGAGGAGCGCGGTCCAGCCCCACCGGCCGGGGGAGTGGTAGTGCTGGGCGACGCCGCCGCGGATGTCCCGGGCCTGGACCGACGCCGCAGCCGATCCGCTCAGGGTGTTGCGCGTTGCCGAGGGATCGTCGACTCCGCCGTCCGGCCGCCCGTCCCGGCTGCCGGGCGCGGGCGGCGTCTCCATGATCCGGAACCTACCAACTGGCCGCGCCGCGCCCCAGCCCCCTGGAGGGCCCGGGACCGATGGGACCAAAGCCCCGGCTGGGGCGTGCTCTCCGTGACTGCCCACCGACCCCCGATCGGCCGATCGTGGAGGTAACCGAACGAGGAGGTTGCAATGCCGGTCGAGAACGCCCCGGTCGTCGTCGGGGTGGACGGGTCGGAGTCGAGCCTGGCCGCCGTCGGGTGGGCCGCGCGCGAGGCGGCGGCGCGGGGGACGGGGCTGCGCGTCGTGCACGCCTTCATCTGGCCCAAGCTGGGCGTCCCGGTCGGCCCGGCCGAGTTCGGCGATCCCGAGGGCGGCCTGCGCAACGACGCGCTGCGCATCCTCACCACCGCGGAGCAGCGCGCCCGCGAGACGGCTCCGGACGTCGAGGTCGAGACGGACATGCCGGAGACCTCCGCCGTGCCCGCGCTGCTGCGCGCGGCCCGCACGGCAGGGCTGGTGGTGCTGGGCTCGCGCGGCCTCGGCGGGTTCAGCGGGCTGCTGCTGGGCTCCACCGCGGTCCAGGTCGCCGCGCACGCGCCGGTCCCGGTGGTGGTCGTCCGCGAGGCGGCGGGCGAGACCCGCGCGGTCGCCCGCGGCGACGTCGTGGTCGGCGTGGACGGCTCGGCGAACTCGCTGGACGCCATCGAGTTCGCCTTCACCGAGGCCAGGCGGCTGCGCACCGGCGTGCTGGCGCTGATGGTCAACTCCCGGGGCCGCGGCCCCACCGCCGTCCTGCTGGCCGACGACGAGGAGCCCGAGCAGGCGCGGGCGCTCGCCGAGGCGATGGCGGGCTGGGCCGAGAAGTACCCGGACGTGCCGATCCGCCGGGCCGTCACCCGCGGCCACCCGGCCCGCACCCTCACCGAGCTGGCGGGCGACGCCGCCCTGCTCGTGGTCGGCTCGCGGGGCGCAGGCGGCTTCCGCGGGATGCTGCTGGGCTCCGTCAGCCAGGGGGTCCTGCAGCACGCGACCTGCCCGGTCGCCATCGTCCGCCCGACCGCGCCCTGAGCCTCACCGCAGCGCGACGGTCAGCAGGACGGCGCTGTCGGCCAGCGCCTTGAGCGAGTGGCGGTTCGGCGGGACCGGGGTGAGCTGGCCCGCGCCGAGCTGCCGCTCCTCGCCCGCGGTGTGCAGCAGCACCTGGCCGCTGATCACCTGAAGCGTCGCGGCGGGCGGCGAGTCGTGCTCGGCCATCTCGGCCCCCGCGGCCATCGCGATCAGGGTGGCCCGCTGCGAGGTGCCGGTGACCAGCGTGCGGGCCGCCCGGTGCGCCGGGTGCGTGCGGGCCTCGGCCAGCAGCTCGACGGCGAGCTGGTCCACCTGGGTCACGACGGGGTGGTCGGTCACGGTACGCGCTCCCATCCTCTGGGCGCCGTGCGGCTGCCCAACTGCTGGTCCCGGCTGCGGTAGATCACGTACGGCCGGGTCAGGTAGCCCAGCGGGAGCGAGAACACGTGCACCAGCCTGCTGAACGGCCAGAACGCGAACAGGGCGAACGCGACCAGCGCGTGCAGCTTGAACCCGATCGGCGCGGCGGCCATCAGGGCGGGCTCCGGCTGCAGGATGAAGATCGACCGGAACCACGGGGACACGGTTTCGCGGTAGTCGTGCGGGTCCGCGGTCAGGTTCCCGAGCACGGTCGTGCCCAGACCGAGGACGATGGCGCCTACCAGCAGCACGTACATCATCTTGTCGTTGCGGGTCGTCGCCGAGAACACCGGTCCCACCGTGCGCCTGCGGTAGACCAGGATCGCCGCGCCCGCCAGCGTGCACGCGCCCGCGAGGACGCCGAGCACCACGGCCACCACGTGGTAGGCGGTGTCGCTGATCCCGACGGCCTCGGTCCACGACTTGGGGATGAGCAGGCCGCCGACGTGCCCGATTGCCACCAGCAGGATGCCGAAGTGGAACAGCGGGCTGCCCAGCCGCAGCAGCCTGCTCTCGTAGAGCTGCGACGACCGGGTGGTCCAGCCGAACTTGTCGTAGCGGTAGCGCCAGATGTGGCCGACGACGAACACCGCGAGCGCGGCGTACGGGACGGCGACCCACAGCAGGATGTCCAGCGTGCTCGCGGAGTTCACCAGCGCTCCCCTTCCCGGGCGGGCGGGCCGAACGGGGCCAGGCCGACCGCTTCCTCCGGTGGTCCGTCGGCGGCCAGGCGGGCGGCCTCGTCGTGGTCGCGCCTGCCCAGCGGGGGCAGGGTCGCGCACACCGAGTCCACCACGTGCGCCCACGGCGAGCCGTGCTCGTGCAGGCCCAGCCGCATCAGCTCCAGGCCCGCCCGGTGCTCGACCAGCAGCCGCACGCCCGCGTCGGCGTCCCCGCTGGCGGCGAACTCCAGCACGACGGCGAGGTGGTCGGGCAGCTCGCCGTCGTCGAGCACCAGGCCCGCGGCGCGGTAGATGTGCTTGAACCGCAGCAGGGCGATGCCGCGCTTGCGGGTGTCGCCGTGGGTGAAGTACGTCAGGTAGGGGCTGAACCGCCGGTGGTGGTCGAAGGTGGCCACGTAGTCGGCGGCCAGCGCCGTCGGGTCGGTGCTGCCCAGGTGCGCCAGCGTGATCCGCAGCGGCGCGGCCACCGGGTCCGGCAGCGCGTCGGTGGCGGTGCGCAGCAGCGGCAGCCGGTCCAGCAGCACGCGGTCCGGGTAGCCGATGAGCAGGGACTGGACCTGCCAGGCGACGGCGTTCACGGCTTCGGCTCCACCTCGCCTGCCGGGTCGCCGCCGCCCGGGTGGTCGGCCCTGGGCGGGAACAGCCCGTCCGGGCGGCCCTTGCCGTCCCAGTTCAGCAGGTTGACCCGGTCGCGGCCGGGGTGGGCGAGCGCGTCGGTGGTCTGCCGGTCGCGCAGCATGCGGAAGTTCTCCACCGCGATCGGCGCGGCCCCACCGGAGTTCTCGCCGAACGGGCCGGAGCCGCCCATGCCCGGCCCGCCCTCGTAGTCCAGGCTGCACTCGGTGGCCAGCTCCTCCAGGCCGTGCGCGATCTCGGAGTGCGCGGGCGGGATGACGTAGCGCTCGTCGTACTTGGCCAGGGCCAGCAGCCGGTACATGTCGTAGACCTGCTCGCCGGTCATGCCGACCCGGGCGGCGATCTCCTCGCGCGGCTCCCGGCCCAGGTTGATGTCGCGCAGGTAGCAGCGCATCGCGGCCAGCCTGCGCAGCACGGCGTCGACCGGCGCGACGTCGCCCGCGGTGAACAGCCGGGCCAGGTACTCCACCGGGATGCGCAGGGCGTCGATGGCGGCGAAGAGGTTGCCGTGGTCCTCGGCGTCGTGGCCGGTGTCGCGCACGACGTCGACCACCGGCGACAGCGGCGGGATGTACCAGACCATCGGCATCGTGCGGTACTCCGGGTGCAGCGGCAGGGCGACCCGGTAGGTGTTGATCAGGGCGTGGATGGGGGAGCGCTGCGCCGCGTCGATCCAGTCCGCCGGGATGCCCGCCCGCTCGGCCTCCCGGACCACGGTCGGGTCGCGGGGGTCGAGGAACACCGCGCGCTGGGCCTCGTAGAGGTCGGTGTCCTTGGGCGTGGCGGCGGCTTCGAGGACCTTGTCGGCGTCGTAGAGGACCAGGCCGATGTAGCGCAGCCTGCCGACGCACGTCTCGGCGCACACCGTGGGGATGCCGACCTCGATGCGCGGGAAGCAGAAGGTGCACTTCTCGGCCTTGCCGGTGCGGTGGTTGAAGTACACCTTCTTGTACGGGCACCCCGACACGCACATCCGCCACCCGCGGCAGCGGTCCTGGTCGACCAGGACGATGCCGTCCTCGCTGCGCTTGTAGATCGCCCCCGACGGGCAGGACGCCGCGCAGGACGGGTTGAGGCAGTGCTCGCAGATGCGCGGCAGGTAGAACATGAACGTGCGCTCGAACTCGAAGCGCACCTTGTCCTCGATGCCCTTGCGCAGCGGGTCCCGGTGCCCGTGCTCAGGCGCGCCGCCGAGGTTGTCGTCCCAGTTGGCCGACCAGCTGATCTTGGTGGGCTTGCCGCTGATCAGCGACCGCGGCCGGGCCACCGGGGTGTGCTCCTGAAGGGGCGCGGTGGTGAGGGTGTCGTAGTCGTAGGTCCAGGGCTCGTAGTAGTCGTCGATGCTGGGCAGCTTGGGGTTGCTGAAGATGGTCAGCAGCTTGCGCAGCCGCCCGCCGCCCTTGAGCACGAGCCTGCCGCGCTTGTTCAGCGCCCAGCCGCCGCGCCACCGCTCCTGGTCCTCGTAGGTGCGCGGGTAGCCCTGCCCGGGCCGGGTCTCGACGTTGTTGAACCACACGTACTCGACCCCGGACCGGTTCGTCCACGCCTGCTTGCAGGTGACCGAGCAGGTGTGGCACCCGATGCACTTGTCGAGGTTCATCACCATCGCCATCTGGGCCATCACGCGCACGTCCGCCTCCCCGGGATTCCGGCTGCCGTCGCCTTGCGCGCGATCTCGGTTCGGTGGTCACCGCGGTCGCCCGCCGTCGCGGTTCCCCTGAGGTCACGCTGGTTCGTCAGCAGGCTGACCATCAGTAGGTCACCTCCTGGGAGCGGCGGCGGATGACGGTCACTTCGTCGCGCTGGTTGCCGGTCGGGCCGAGGTAGTTGAAGGCGAAGGACAGCTGGGCGTAGCCGCCGATGAGGTGCGAGGGCTTGATCAGCAGGCGGGTCAGCGAGTTGTGGATGCCGCCGCGCTGCCCGGACGTCTCGGCCAGCGGCACGTCGATCAGCCGGTCCTGGGCGTGGTGCATGTAGACGGTCCCCTCGGGCATGCGGTGGGACACGATCGCCCGGGCGACGACGACGCCGTTGCGGTTGACCGCCTCGATCCAGTCGTTGTCCGCGGCACCGATCTTCGCGGCGTCCGCTGTGGACATCCAGATGGTCTGTCCGCCGCGGGACAGGCTGAGCATGAGCAGGTTGTCCTGGTACTCGGAGTGGATGGACCACTTGCTGTGCGGGGTCAGGTACCGCACGGCGATGCCCAGCTCGCCCTGCTCGCCGACGCGCGGCTCGTTGAACAGCGCGCCCATGTCCAGCGGCGGCCGGTAGACCGGGAGCTGCTCGCCCAGCTCGGCCATCCAGTCGTGGTCGAGGAAGAAGTGCTGGCGCCCGGTCAGGGTGTGCCACGGTTTGAGCCGCTCGACGTTGATGGTGAACGGCGAGTACCGCCTGCCGCCGGTCTCGCTGCCCGACCACTCCGGGGAGGTGATGACCGGGACGGGCGCGGTCTGGGTGTCGGCGAAGGTGATCTGCTTGCCCTCGTGCTCGGCCGCCAGGTCCGCCAGCGGCCTGCCGGTGCGCTGCTCCAGGGACCGGAAGCCCTGGGTGGCCAGGTGCCCGTTGGTGGTGCCGGACAGGGCGAGGATCGCCTCGCAGGCGTGCACGTCGCGCACCAGCGACGGCCGCCCGTCGGCGGGGCCGCCGCGGATCGCGCCGTTCTTGTGCCGCAGGTAGTCCACCTCGCGCCCGATGCGGAAGGTGACGCCCTTGGTCGTCGCGCCCAGCTCCTCGGCCAGCGGCCCGAGCGCGCCCATCTTCGCCGCGACCGCGGGGTAGTCGCGCTCGACCACCGCCAGCTTCGGCATGGTCACCCCGGGGACGGGCTCGCACTCGCCCGCCTTCCAGTCCCGCACCCGGCCGTGCGGGGTGGCCAGCTCGTCCGGGGTGTCGTGCAGCAGCGCGGTCGCCACCACGTCCTTGCGCACCCCGAGGTGGGTCTCGGCGAGCCTGCTGAAGACCTCGGCGATGGCCTGGAAGGCCGCCCAGTCGGTGCGGGTCTGCCAGGGCGGGGCGATGGCGGGGTTGAACGAGTGCACGAACGGGTGCATGTCGGTGGTGTTGAGGTCGTGCTTCTCGTACCAGGTCGCCGCGGGCAGCACCACGTCGGAGAAGAGCGTCGTGCTGGTCATCCGGAAGTCCAGCGTCAGCAGCAGGTCCAGCTTGCCGACCGGGGCCTCCGCGTGCCACACCACGTCGCGCGGGCGCGCGCCCGGCGGGGCCTCCGCGGCCCGCACGGCGTTGTCGGTGCCCAGCAGGTGCTTGAGGAAGTACTCGTTGCCCTTGGCCGACGACCCCAGCAGGTTGGCCCGCCAGATGCTGAGCACGCGCGGGAAGTTCTCCGGCGAATCGGGGTCCTCGCAGGCGAAGCGCAAGCGCCCGGCCTTCAGCTCGGACACCACGTGCTCGCCGATCGGCGCGCCCGCTGCCTCGGCCTCGTCGGCCAGGTCCAGCGGGTTGCGGTCGAAGGTGGGGTAGGACGGCATCCAGCCGAGCCGGGCCGACTGGGCGATCACGTCCGCCGTCGTCAGGCCCGCCAGCCGCCCGCCCGCGGTGGCGGCGGAGAGGGTGTCGGCGCCGAAGTGGTCGTAGCGGAACTGGTCGGTGTGCAGGTACCAGTACGCGGTCTGGATCATCTGCCGGGCCGGGCGGGTCCAGTCCAGCGCGAACGCCAGCTGGGTCCAGCCGGTGACGGGCCTGCACTTCTCCTGCCCGACGTAGTGCGCCCAGCCGCCGCCGTTGACGCCCTGGCAGCCGGTCAGCGTGGTCAGGGCGAGGAAGGCCCGGTAGATGGTGTCGGAGTGAAACCAGTGGTTCGCGCCTGCCCCCATGATGATCATGGAGCGGCCGCGGGATTCGGCGGCGTTGGCGGCGAACTCCCGGGCGATGCGCGCTGCCGCCGCGGCGGGCACCCCGGTGATCGGCTCCTGCCACGCCGGGGTGTGCGGCTCGTCGGGGTCGTCGTAGCCGCGGGGCCAGGTCCCGGGCAGGCCTGCGCGCTCGACGCCGTAGTGGGCCAGCATCAGGTCGAACACCGTGGTGACCAGGTGCCCGCCGACCCGGCGCACGGGAACGCCGCGCCGGACCGAGCCCGGGCTGTCGAACCGCGGCAGCGCCACGACCACCGCGTCGTCCCCGGCGAGGGTCAGCAGCGGGTCCACCTCGCCGAGGTCGAGGTTCCAGCGCCCCGCGCCGGACTCGCCGAAGCGGAAGCCGAGCGAGCCGCCCGGCACCACCGGTTCACCGGTCGCCGAGTCCAGCAGCACGGTCTTGAACGCCGCGTTCTCCCCGTCCTGGCCGTCCAGATCGGCCGCGGTGAGGAACTTGCCCGGCACGAACACCCCGTCGCGCTCGTCCAGCCGCACCAGGAACGGCAGGTCGGTGTAGCGCTTGACGTACTCGGTGAAGTACGGGACCTCGCGGTCGACGAAGAACTCGCGCAGCACCACGTGGCCCATCGCCATCGCCAGCGCGCCGTCGGTGCCCGGCCGCACGGCCAGCCAGTCGTCGGCGAACTTCACGTTGTCGGCGTAGTCGGGGGCGACGGCGACCACCTTCTGGCCCCGGTAGCGCGCCTCGGCCATCCAGTGCGCGTCCGGGGTCCGGGTGACCGGCAGGTTGGAGCCCCACATGATCAGGTACCCGGCGTCCCACCAGTCGCCGGACTCGGGCACGTCGGTCTGGTCGCCGAACACCTGCGGCGAGGCCACGGGCAGGTCGGCGTACCAGTCGTAGAACGACAGCATCGCCCCGCCGACCAGGGACACGAACCGGGCCCCGGAGGCGTGCGAGACCATCGACATCGCCGGGATGGGGGAGAACCCGGCCACCCGGTCGGGGCCGTGCCGCTTGATCGTGTGCACGTGGGCGGCGGCCACCAGCTCGGTCGCCTCGTCCCAGCTCGCCCGCACCAGCCCGCCCCGGCCGCGCGCGGACTTGTACCGGCGCGCCCGCCCGGGGTCGTCGACGATCTCGGCCCACGCCAGGACGGGATCGCCCGTGCGCGCCTTGGCCTCCCGGTACAGCTCCAGCAGCACGCCCCGCACGTACGGGTAGCGCACGCGGGTGGGGGAGTAGGTGTACCAGGAGAAGGCGGCCCCGCGCGGGCAGCCGCGCGGCTCGTACTCGGGCCGGTCGGGGCCGACGGAGGGGTAGTCGGTCTGCTGGGCCTCCCAGGTGATGATCCCGTCCTTGACGTAGACCTTCCACGAGCACGACCCGGTGCAGTTCACCCCGTGGGTCGAGCGCACGACCTTGTCGTGGCTCCACCGGTCCCGGTAGAACTCGTCGGCCTGCCGGCCGCCGATCTTGTGCAGCGTCCGCAGGTCCGGGGAGACCTCGGCCCTGGTGAAGAAGCGGCGGGTGCGGATCAGCGCGTCGGTCAGGCCGGTGTCCAGGCCCGCGGGGGTGTCGGTGCTCACCGTGCTCCTCGTGGCTGCATGTGCGGGCTCCCGGTGGCGGTCAGCGGCGGACGTTGCGGCGCACCGCGGTCAGGGTGAAGGCGAGGGTGCCCGCGGCGACCACGGCCAGCGCGGCGAACCCGAGGGCGTAGGAGCTGAACGCGCCGTACAGCGCGCCCATGACCAGCGGCGGGACGAAGCCGCCGAGCCCGCCCGCCGCGCCGACCACGCCGGTGACCGAGCCGACGTCCTTGGGCGGGACCATCAGCGCGACGAGGGCGAACACCGCGCCGCTGCCCGCGCCGAGCGCGGCGGCCATCGCCAGGAACGCGATGGTGCCCACCGGGGCCAGCGACGGGGTGAACGCCTGCACGGCCGCCCCCACCGCCACCACGGCCAGCGACGCGACCAGGACGGTGATCGGGCCGACCCGGTCCGACAGCCACCCGCCGATCGGCCGCAGCAGCACGGCCAGCAGCACGAACCCGGCCATCCGGGCCGCGGCGTCGGCCTGGGTGAGGCCGTAGTCGGTCTTGAGGTAGGCGGGCAGGTACACCGAGAACGCGACGTACCCGCCGAAGGCGACCGCGTACAGCCACGACGCCTGCCAGGTCACCGGGAGCTTGAGCGTGGCGGCGAGCCTGCGGCCGAAGGACCCGGTGGGCACGGTCCGCCCCGGGGCGTCGCGCAGGAGCAGGGCGGCGATGACCGCGTAGACCGCCAGCACCGCGGCCGTCACCACGAACGGCGTGGCCACGCTGCCGGAATCCACCAGCCGCACGGTCGTGAGCGCGCTGATCGCCGTGCCGCCCATGCCCGCGCCGAAGATCCCGATGGCCAACCCGCGCCGCTCGGGCGGGAACCAGGCGTTGACGAACGGCACGCCGACGGCGAACGCCGTGCCGCCCAGGCCGAGGAAGAAGCCGCCGATCAGCAGCGCGGCCAGCGACGAGTGCCCGACCAGGCCGATGAACAGCACCGGGACGATGGTCAGCGCCGAGATCAGCGGGAACATCAGCCGCCCGCCGTAGCGGTCGGTCAGCGCGCCCACCGGGATGCGGCCCAGCGACCCGACCACCACCGGGACGGCCACCAGCAGCGCCTGCTGGAACGAGCTGAGCCGCAGGTCGTCCTGGAACATCGGGCCCAGCGGGCTGAGCAGGGCCCAGGCCCAGAAGTTCAGCGCGAACCCGAGCGTGGCCAGGGCCAGCATCAGCGTCCGGCGACCGGTGCCCGCCCGCTCGGCCGCCGGGGAATCCGGGCGCGGCGCCGAGGTCGTCATCGCCGCCGCCGATCGCCCGGCGGACCGGGCCGGGACCGGCGGGCGCCGTGGTGGGCGGTGGCCCGGGGTTCGTCGCCGCGCACGTCATCCACGTGCCCCAGGATGACCGCGGTCGCGGTGCGCGGCTGATCCGATCACACGATCGGGTAGGGCGCGGAAGGTCGTTCCCGCGCCGGGTGATCGCTGATGAGGGGGACGGTGCAACCGGTGATTGACCGGCACGTTGTAACACCCATGAGCACTTTCGCCACTACCTCGACGACTGTGTAACTAGATCGAGGGATGGGGTGGGGCGCGTGGTGAATGCGCGGAGTGGTCGCGTCAGACCGGTGCGGCGCGGGGTGGCCTGCGCCGCTGCCTGCGTGGTGGCCGCGACGGCGGTGACGGTGGCGGCGCCGGCCGCCGCGGCGGTGGTGCCGACCGGGTTCAGCGACTCGGTGGTGATCGGCGGGCTCACCGCGCCGACGAACGCGGCGTTCGCCCCCGACGGGCGGGTGTTCATCGCCGAGAAGAGCGGGCTGGTCAAGGTGTTCGACTCGCCGTCGGACCCGACCGCGACCGTGTTCGCCGACCTGCGCGCCCAGACGCACGACTTCTGGGACCGCGGCCTGCTCGGCCTCGCCGTGGACCCGCAGTTCCCGGCCCGCCCCTACGTCTACGTGGCCTACACCCACGACGCGCTGCCCGGTGGGACGGCCCCGCGCTGGGGCGACCAGTGCCCGACCCCGCCCGGCGCGACCGACCGCGGCTGCGTGGTCACCGCGCGGCTGTCCAAGCTGACGATGGGCGCGGGCGGGGTGGCCGTCGCCGAGCAGCCGCTGATCACCGACTGGTGCCAGCAGTTCCCCAGCCACTCCATCGGCACGGTCGCCTTCGGCCCGGACGGCGCGCTCTACGCGGGCGGCGGCGACGGGGCCAGCTTCAACTTCGCCGACTACGGCCAGGTCGGCAACCCCTGCGCCGATCCGCCGTCCCCGGCCGGGGTGAACCTCGCCCCGCCCGACGCGCGCGGCGGGGCGCTGCGCTCGCAGTCGGTCCGCCGCCCGGCGGGCGAGCCGGTGACCCTCGACGGCACGGTCATCCGCGTCGACCCGGACACCGGGGAAGGCGTGGCGGGCAACCCCTTCGCCGCGAGCCCGGACGCCAACGCCCGCCGCGTCATCGCCTACGGCCTGCGCAACCAGTTCCGCTTCGGGTTCCGCCCCGGCACCGCCGAGCTGTGGCTCGGCGACGTCGGCTGGGGCACCTGGGAGGAGATCAACCGCATCCCGGACGCCACCGACGCGACCGCGGAGAACTTCGGCTGGCCCTGCTTCGAGGGCGCGGCCCGGCAGTCCGGCTACGACGGCGCGAACCTGGCCCTCTGCGAGTCGCTCTACAGCGCGGGCGGGCAGACCGCGCCGCACTACGCCTACAACCACGCGGCCAAGGTCGTGCCCGGCGACGCCTGCCCCACCGGTGGGTCGTCGATCTCCGGCATCGCCTTCGAGGACGGCGCCAGCACCTACCCGCCTGCCTACCGCGGCGCGCTGTTCTTCGCCGACAGCTCCCGCGGCTGCATCTGGGCGATGCCGCTCGGCGCGGGCGGCCAGCCCGACCCCGCAGCCACCGTGCCGTTCGTGACGGGGGCGAACATCCCCGTCCAGGTGCTCATCGGCCCCGGCGGCGACCTGTACTACGTGGCCCTCGGCGCGGGCGAGCTGCGCCGGGTCTCCTACGGCAACCGCCCGCCGAACGCGGTGGCGACGGCCACCCCGTCGTCCGGCCCGGCCCCGCTCGCGGTGCAGTTCGACGCCGGCGGCTCCACCGACCCCGACGCGGGCGACACCCTCGCCTACGCCTGGGACCTCGACGGCGACGGCGCCTACGACGACTCCACGGCCGTGAACCCCACCCGGACTTATGCCGCGACGGGCGTGGTGGAGGTCGGTCTGCGGGTCACCGATCCCGACGGCGCGTCGGACACCGCCACGGTCGCGGTGACCGTCGGCCCGCCCACGGGCATCGACCCGGTGCCGGTGATCGACACCCCGACGACGGCGCTGCGGTGGCAGGTCGGGCAGGCGGTCCCGTTCGCGGGCCAGGCCGTCGACCCGCAGGACGGTCCGCTGCCCGCGTCGGCGCTGCGCTGGCGGCTGTCCATCCAGCACTGCTCCAGCCAGGGCTCCTGCCACGAGCACGTGGTGCAGAACTGGACCGGGACCGCGTCTGGCTCGTTCATCGCGCCGGACCACGAGTACCCGTCGCACCTGGAGCTGACCCTGACCGCGACGGACTCGTCGGGCCGCAGCGCCAGCACCACCGTGCCCCTGCAACCGCGGACTGTCGACCTCACCTTCACGTCCAACCCGTCCGGCGCCCGCCTGACCGTCGGCGGCGCGGAGTCGGTGACCCCCTTCACCCGCACGGTGATCGTGGGCTCCAGCAACTCCATCAGCGCCCCCAGCCCCCAGCAGTTGGGCCTGCTGAACCTCAAGCACCGCTACGCCAACTGGTCCGACGGCGGGGCCCAAACCCACAACATCACCGCCCCCGCTGGGAACACGACCTACCGGGCGACCTACTCCCTGTGCTGGCTCCTCGACCCGTGCTGATCGGCCTCCGCTGATCAACCACACCGCCCCGACCGGACACGGTCGGGGCGGTGTCGTTCACCGATGTGGCCTGCCCTGCCGCAGCGACAGTGCGAGCGCGGCCAGCAGGTGCGGGGTGAGGGCGCCCGTGCCCAGGCCGATCTCCGTGAGCTGGTCGAACGCGCGCTGGTCGCGGGCGGCGGCGGTGGTGGCCAGGTCGAGGGGCCAGGGGCGGCGGGTGAGGCGGGCGAGGAGGTCGGTGTGGCGGAGGTGGCGGGAGAGGTGCGCACGCAGGGATCGGCGGTAGGCGCGGGCGGGGTCCGGGGTCAAGGCGGCTTCGCCCGCGAGGATGCCGGAGAGGACGGCGTAGTGGATGCCCTCGCCGGTGAGCGGGTTGATGAGCGAGGCGGCGTCGCCTGCGAGCAGGATGCGACCGCGGCCGGGGGCGGGGCGGCCGGGGGAGAGCGGGAGGCGGTGGCCGCGCAGCGGCAGGGGCGGGCACGCGGGGAGCAGGTGGTGCAGCCGGTCGGTCAGCTGGGCGCGGGTGGGTGGTGGGTCGCGGAGGACTTCGCCGTAGCCGATGTTGGCCGTGCCGTCGCCGATGGGGAACACCCAGGCGTAGGCGGGCCAGCGGGCAGCGTCGAGGACGAGCAACTGCTCGGCGGCGGGCCAGGCCTCGGATGGGGCGTAGCCGCGCACGGCGAGGGCGGTGGTGCCGGGCGGGGCGGCCCGTGCGCCGCACTGCCGCCGCACCACCGACTCCGCGCCATCCGCGCCGATCACCACCCGAGCGCGGATGTCCCCGTCGACGAGCACCGCGTCCCCCGTCTGCCGAACCGTGCGCACCCGCCGCCTGCGCAGGACCGCGCCCGCGTCCTGGGCGGCCTGCACCAGCCGGTGGTCGAGAACCGCGCGCGGCACGACGTAGGCGGGCCGGGCGAACGACCGGGCGGCCTCGACCCCGCCCGGCGACACCAGCCGGAGCCGGGTGACCGGCGCGGTCCCCGCCGTGATCCCGGTGACGCCGAGCCCGGCGAGCAGCTCCACCGCGTGCGGCGCGACCCCGTCCCCGCACACCTTGTCCCGCGGGAAGTCGGCGGCATCCAGCAGCACCACCCGGGCGCCCGGGTCGACCCGCAGCGCCGCGATGGCCGCAGCCGCCCCCGCGGGCCCGGCGCCGACCACCGCCACATCCCACGCACCGCCGCAGGCCCGCACCCGCCCACCGTACGACCGGTGACCTGAGCTGGCAGGAGATGGGGTTTGCCCCAATCCACCCGGGGGAATGCCGCACCGGTGGCGGACAGGGATGGGATAGCCGAGCCGTGGGGCACCCGCACGCCCTACGGACCGGGGGAGCCGTGGCCGGTGCGGGTGGATTCCCACCTGGTCGACGGGGTGGCCCCCGAGGACGTCGACCGGTGGGTGCCCACGGCGGCGGTGCTGCACTCCAATGGGGACGGGATGGAGCTGGCCGTCAAGGACGGGCGGGTGGTCGGGGTCCGCGGCCGCGCCGACGACCGGGTCAACCACGGCAGGCTCGACCCCAAGGACCTCTACGGCTGGCAGGCGATGGCCGCGCCCGACCGGCTGACCCGGCCGATGGTGCGGCGCGGCGGGCAGCTCGTGCAGTGCGCCTGGGACGAGGCCATGGGCCGGATCGTCGAGCGCAGCAAGGACCTGCTGGAGGAGCAGGGGAGCTCCGCGATCGGGTTCTACACCAGCGGCCAGCTCTATGCGGAGGAGTACTACACGCTTGCCGCCATCGGGCACGGCGCGATCGGCACGAACCACCTCGACGGGAACACCCGGCTCTGCACCGCGACCGCCGCGGCCGCGCTCAAGGAGTCCTTCGGCTGCGACGGCCAGCCCGCCTCCTACACCGACGTCGACCACGCCGACGTGATCGCGCTGTTCGGGCACAACGCCGCCGAGACGCAGGCGGTGCTGTGGAGCCGGGTGCTCGACCGGCTGGCCGGGCCGCAGCCGCCCGCGCTGCTGTGCGTCGACCCCCGGCCGACCCCGGTGGCCAAGGCCGCCACCATCCACCTGGCCCCGCTGCCCGGCACCAACCTCGCCCTGATGAACGGCCTGCTGCACGAGGTGATCGGCAACGGCTGGATCGACCGGGACTACCTCGACCGCAGCACCATCGGCTTCTCCGAGCTGGCGAAGGTGGTCGCCGACTACCCGCCCGAGCGTGTCGCGGAGATCTGCGGCGTCGACGCCGACGGCATCCGGGCGGCCGCCCGGCTCGTCGGGCAGGCGCGGCGGCTGCTGTGCACGGTGCTCCAGGGCTTCTACCAGTCCCACCAGGCCACCGCGGCGGCCGTGCAGGTGAACAACCTCGTGCTGCTGCGCGGGATGCTCGGCAAGCCCGGCTGCGGCGTGCTCCAGATGAACGGCCAGCCGACCGCGGAGAACACCCGCGAGTGCGGCGCGGACGGCGACCTCACCGGCTTCCGCAACTGGGCCAACGACGCCCACGTCGCCGAGCTGGCCGCGCTGTGGAACCTCGACCAGCGCCAGATCCCGCACTACTCCTCGCCGACGCACCTGATGCAGATGCTGCGCTACGCCGAGAACGGGACGCTGCGGATGCTGTGGGTCTCGGCGACCAACCCGGCCGTCTCGCTGCCCGAGCTGGCCCGCGTCCGCTCGATCCTCAGCCAGGACCGCCTCTTCCTGGTGGTGCAGGACTGCTACCTCACCGAGACCGCCGCGCTCGCCGACGTGGTGCTGCCCGCGGCCATGTGGGGCGAGAAGACCGGCGTGTTCACCAACGCCGACCGGACGGTGCACCTGTCGGAGAAGGCGGTCGACCCGCCCGGGGAAGCCCGCGCAGACCTCGACATCTTCCTCGACTACGCCCGCGCGATGGACTTCCGCGACAAGGACGGCGAGCCGTTCCCGCCCTGGCATGACCCGGAGTCGGCCTTCGAGGCGTGGAAGCGGGCGTCCGCGGGCAGGCCGTGCGACTACAGCGGCCTGACCTACGCCAAGCTCCGCGCGGCGGGCGGGGTGCAGTGGCCGTGCACCGAGGAGCACCCCGACGACACCGAGCGGCTCTACCCCGACGGGCGCTTCTTCGCCGCGCCCGACTACTGCGAGAGCTACGGCCGCGACCTGGTGACCGGGGCGCCGGTGGACGCCGCCGAGTACAAGGCGGCGAACCCCGACGGCAAGGCGATGCTCAAGGGCGCCGAGTACCTGCCCCCGCACGAGGCCCCCGACGCCGACCACCCCTTCGCCCTGATCACCGGTCGCACGCTCTACCACTTCCACACCCGCACCAAGACCGGGCGGGCGCCGCAGCTGCGCGACGCCGCGCCGGAGGTGTGGGTGGAGGTCTCGGCTGCCGACGCCGCCCGCCTGGGCCTGGCCGAGGGCGACCTCGCCGAGATCACCAGCCCGCGCGGCGCGGTCCGCGCCCGGGTGCGGATCACCGGGATCCGCGATGGCGTGCTGTTCCTGCCGTTCCACTACGGCTACTGGGACGCCACCGAGCGCACCGGCCGCGCCGCCAACGAGCTGACCGTGACCGACTGGGATCCGGTGTCGAAGCAGCCGCTGTTCAAGACCTCCGCGGCCGCGCTCACCCGGGTCGGCGCAGGCGACCGGGCCGCGCCCGCCCCCACCACCACCGCATCCGCGCCGGTGGCCGCGGACCTCCCGTCCACCGCGGGCGGCCCGGCCGCGCGGGTCACCGAGCGGACGGCCGAGGCCGCCAGGAGCGCCCGATGAAACTTGACCTCGCGGTGCGCGAGCTGCACCGCTCGGAGAAGTCGCTGGCCAGGGAGCTGGTGCGGATCTCCGACCGGCACAAGGTCGAGCACGAGATCCACCACGTCGCCCGCGACCTGGCGGGCTGGTCCGCCGCGCACCTGCGGGAGCTGGCCGCGGTCGGCCGGGCCCGCGGCCTGCGCCTCGACGACACCCCGCCCGGCGACACCGGCCCGTTGCACACCGTGCGCGGCAAGCTCAGCGAGCTGACCGGCCGCACCGCCCTGCCGGGCGTCCTGCTGCTGGCCGACCTGCGCCGCCTGCACCGCAAGGCCGCGGGCGTCTCGCTGGACTGGGAGCTGCTGGCCCAAGGCGCCCAGGCGGCCAAGGACACCGACCTGCTCGGCTTGGCCGAGCGCTGCCACCCGCACACGCTGCGTCAGCTCAAGTGGGCCAACGCGATGCTCAAGACCCTGTCCCCGCAGATCTTGACCAGCTGAACCCGGAAGGGGACATCCCGATGACTCGACGGACGCCGGTCGCGGTGGCCCTGGAAGCCATCGTCCTGATGGGCAGGCGCCTGCGCAGCATGCCTGCCAGGTTGCGCCCCGGCCGCACCGCCCGGCCCTCCCGCCGCCGCCGCCGCGCCCGCCGGCTCGCGCGCCGACGCCGCGCCGGCCCGACCGGCGCCTACGCGGGCCGCGGGACCGCCCGCCGCCGCGATGCCCGCCGGGCTGGTCCCTGACCGCCCGCTGCGGTCAGGTGGCGCTTTCCGGGAACAGCGCCGCGGTGTCGGTGATTTCCAGAACGCGGTTCACCGCCCGGCTGCGGCCGGAGAGCACGACCAGTTTGCCCGAGCGCGTGGCGGTTTTGTGGAGTTCCAGCAGCAGGTGCAGCCCGGCGGAGTCGCAGAATGCGATCCCGGTGGCGTCGATGTCCAGGACGCTGCTCGCCTCGGCCAGCGCGGTCGTCAGCTCGGCCAGGGCCGCGGGGGCGGTGAGCAGGTCCAGTTCGCCGCTCATGGTGGCGGACCGGCCGTTCGGGATCGTCTTGATCTGCAGGTCCACCGTCGGGTGTTGGCTCACGTCGTTCCGCTCCGCTGCGCTGTTTCCGGCTCACTCTAACCCGCGTCGCTTGCTGCCCAGGGAAGTCCCGATTAGGTTGTTGTTATCAAGCAAACACAAGGTGAGCGGCCTCACCATACGCAGCACCCGAAAATGGCGCGGACGACCGATCTGTGGTCCTCCGCGCCCTACCCGGCGCTGGTCGCCGACGCCGCGGGGACGGTCGTGATGGTGAACACGGCGGCCGCGGCGCTCTTCCCCGGGTTGACCGCGGGGTCCCCGGTCCCGGACTGGCTCGTCGACGGGCACGGCCTGCTGGGCGAGCGCGGTTTCCGCGCCCGCGCCACCCCGCTGCCCACCGGCGAGGTCGTCTGGTGGCTGGACGAGGACACCGACCTGCGGCTGGCCGAAGCGGCGCTGAGCGTCGAGCGCGAGCGCACCGCCTTCCTCGTCGAGGCGTCCAACGTCCTGCTGTCCTCGCTCAACCTCGACCGGTGCATGCGCGCCACCGTCGAACTGGCCGCGCGCAGGCTGGCCGACGCCGCCGTGCTGGTCGGGCCGGCCACCGGGCCCCGGCTCCAGGTGGCCTACTGCGGCCCGGACGGCGCCTTCGGCACGCGCGCGGTCGACGCCGACGCCGCCGCGGTCGCCGGGCTGAGCGAGGCGCTGCAGGGCTTCCCCCCGGTGCCCTCCCGCTGGATCGACCCGGCCGCGCTGCCGGAGTGGCTGATGCCCGCGGGCCTCACCGGGCCGGTCGGCTCGGTGGTGATCACCCCGCTGCCCGGCCACGGCGTCCCGGCCGGGGCGCTGGTGCTGCTGCGGGCCAGCGACCAGCGGGCGTTCACCGACACCGAGGAGGTCTTCGCCCGCCTCTTCGCCGCCCGGGCGGGCGCGGCGCTGTCGGCGGCGCGGCTCTACGCGAACCAGGCCGACATCACCGGCACCCTGATGCGGGCGCTGCTGCCGCCCCGGCTGCACCACGTCGACGGGGTGGAGTTCGCAGGCGGCTACCGCGCCTCCGACAACAGCGACCTCGTCGGCGGCGACTTCTACGACGTGCACCCGCACGCCGGACCCGACGGGGAGACCCTGGTCGTGCTCGGCGACGTGTGCGGCAAGGGCCTCTCGGCCGCGGTGCTCACCGGCAAGATCCGCAACACCCTGCACGCCCTGACCTCCCTGGCGGACGACCACCAGCGCGTGCTCGAACTGCTCAACTCGACCCTCCTCGACGTCGAGCAGACCCGGTTCGCCACCCTGGTGCTGGCTTCGGTGGTCCGCACCGGCAGGCAGGTCGAGCTGCGCCTGACCAGCGCCGGGCACCCAAGGCCGCTGATCGTGCGAGCAGATGGGGATGTGGTGGAGGCGGACACCAGCGGGACGCTGATCGGGGTGCTGCCGACCGTCCGGTCGACCACCGCGAAGGTCGACCTCGCCCCCGGCGAGACCTGCCTGCTCTACACCGACGGCGTGATCGAGGCCCGGGGCGGGCCGCTGGGCGATGAGCTCTTCGGCGAGGAGCGGCTGCGGGCCGCGCTGGCCGACTGCGCCGGGCTGCCTGCCGAGGCCGTGGTCGAGCGGGTCCAGATGCTCGTCACCGGCTGGATCGGGCCGCGGCGGCACGACGACATCGCCCTGGTCGCCATCACCGCGCCGCGGCGGGCCCACCTGAGCGCCGTCGACGGCCACACCCGGGGGAGGTTCACCGCATGACCAGCGCACCTGCGACCACCTCACCCGCCGCGGTCGATGTGCCCGCGTTGCGGGAACGCCTCTGGGAGGCGGCGCTGGCGGGGGACGAGTACGCGGCGGTGGACGCCCTCTTCGCCGCCGTCGACGCCGGGCTCGACCCGGAGGCGGCGCTGCTGGAGGTGATCGCCCCCGTCCAGGCCCGGGTGGGCGTGGAGTGGGCGGCCAACCGGATCTCCGTCGCGGGCGAGCACGCCGCGACCGCGATCAATGACCGGGTGATCGCCGCGCTGGCCCACCACCCGGCCGCCCGGCGCGCGCCCGACCGCGGCGCGGTCGCCGTGGCCTGCGTCGACGGCGAGTGGCACGCCCTGCCCGCCCGGCTGCTGGCCGAGGTGCTGCGGCTGCGCGGCTGGCGGGTCGACTTCCTCGGCGCCCAGGTGCCGACCCCGCACCTCATCACCCACCTGCACCAGCGCGGGCCGGAGGCGGTCGCGCTGTCGGTGTCCATCCCCACCCGGTTACCGGCGGCGCACGCCGCGATCACCGCCTGCCAGGCCACCGGCGTGCCGGTCATCGCGGGCGGGCCCGCGTTCGGGTCCGACGGCCGCTACGCCCGGCTGCTCGGCGCCGACGGCTGGGCCCCGGACGCCCGCGCCGCGGCCGACCAGCTCGCCGCGGGCGTCGCCCCGCCCGCCCCCGGCGTCGCCCACCAGCCCGTCGACGTCCTCCCCCACCTGGTCGACCAGGAGTACACGCTGGTCACCCGATCGGCTCCCCAGCTGGTCAGGCACACCATCGGCGCGCTGCCCGACTCCGACCCGGACGAGCTGGCCAGGCTGGTCGACTTCCTCGCCAGCGCGCTCTACGTGGATGATGAAGCGCTCCTCACCGAGCACGTCGCGTGGAGCGCAACTATCCTGGGGGCTCGCGAGTCCCCCACCACCGGCTTGGCGTCCGCGCTCGACCTGCTCGCGGCCCAGCTCACCGACTTCCCGCGCGCCACGCGCATGTTGACCGCTGCCCGCCACACCCTGGACGACCCCGCGTGACAGAATTCTCCCTCACCACCGAAACCAGCCCGACCAGCGCCCGCATCCACATCGCGGGCGCGCTGGACTACCTGACCACCGACCAGCTCGTCGCCGCCGCGTCCCGGCTTATCGCCGAGCCCGGCCGCACCCACCTCGGCCTCGACTTCACCGCCTTGACCTGGTGCGATTCGATGGGCCTTGCCGGTCTGCTGCAGATCCACCGGCGCGCGACCACTGCCGGGGTGCGCCTGGATCTGGACAACCGGCCGCTGATGCTCGACCGCATCCTCGCCCTCACCGCCACCCTGGACTACCTGACCGCCCACCAGGCCGACGGCGGTGAGCAGACCGGACCGACCGGCTGACCTTCGGCGATCGAGGTTTAGCCGTCGCGCGCGGTGGGGAAGTCCCCGGCGTCAGCCGAGGAGGGGATGGTTCGCCGTGAGCGTCCACACGCCGATCTACGACGAGCTGCTCGCGCAGTTCCCGGATGCCGTCACGCAGGCGCAGCCCGCCGACGACGCCGAGCCCGAGGCGGAGCCGGTGGCCGAACGCTAGCGCTCGCCGAACCGGGCCGCGAGGTCGCGCAGCTGCGCCACGGCCTGGGCGAGCTGGGTGGCGCTGACGTCCACCCCCGGCAGCCCCGGGGTGCGGCCCAGGCGCTCGAACTGGTCGGCGAAGCGCAGGTACTCCTGCTCCGCGTGCTCGCGGCAGGGTAGGCAGGTGACGCTCTCCGGCCGCGGCGAGGTCATCGCGTAGGGCACCTGGAGCCCGCAGCCGGTGGTGACCGAGGTCGGCGCGTCCGTCGCGCGGCCCAGGGTCGAGGAGATCAGGTTGCGGATGGTGGTGCCGGACTCCAGCACCTTCCGCTCGACGTGGATGTGCGGGTCGGTCATCTGCGCCACGCCTCCCGTCCGCGTCTGCTCATGCCAGGCTACTGCTCCCGCAGGTCTGCGGGCAGGCTCGGCGGCGCCTACGGTGGGGTGATGACCGCTTCGGTGCCGCGCCCCCGCCAGATCGCAGGCTTGATCGGCTTCGGGGCGGCCGTCGCCGTCGTCGCGGTGGTGGGCTCGCTCGCCGCGGTGTCGTCCTCGTCGACCTACCAGGAGTTGCGGCTGCCTGCGTGGGCACCGCCGTCGTGGCTGTTCGGGCCGGTGTGGACGGCGTTGTACGTGCTGATCGCGATCTCGGGCTGGTTGGTGTGGCGCAAGCACGGGTTCACGGGGTCGCTGGTCCTGTACGCGGTGCAACTGGTCCTCAACGCCGCGTGGACGCCGCTGTTCTTCGCCGCCCGGGCCTACGGCTGGGCGCTGGTCGACATCGTGGCCTTGTTGATCGTCATCGCCGTCCTGCTGGTGGCGTTCTACCGCAAGCACCGGGTCGCCGCGTTCCTGCTCATCCCGTACTTGGCCTGGGTCGCCTTCGCCACCGCGCTGAACGCGAGCATCGTCGCCATGAACTGATCCGCTTGTCCACAATGGACGTAAAGGGGCGCCCCCGGAGGAGGCGCCCCTTCGGGTCAGACGCGGTCCATGTGCTCGCGCAGGCTGCGGGGGCGCATGTCGGTCCACACCTCGTCCACGTGCTTGCTGCACTCCTCGCGGGTGCCGGTCGTGCCCTCGAACCGCCAGCCCGCCGGGATGTCGAGGTGTGCGGGCCACAGCGAGTACTGCTCCTCGTCGTTGACCAGCACGCGGTAGGTGGTGTCGTCGTCCATCGGGTTCTCCTATCTCGGGGTGGGGAATCCGCGCAGGGCGGGGGTGGCCGCGAGGGCCAGCACCGCGGTGGCCGCCGCGCAGAGCAGCGCGGCGGTCGCCGGGGTCGTCGTGTCGGCGAGCAGGCCGCCGGTCGCCGGGCCGGTGACGGCGGCCAGGCCCAAGGCGACGGTGACGGTGGCGGCCATCCGGCCGCGCAGCTCATCCGGGGTGTTCAAGAGTTGGTAGGTGGTGATGGCGGTGCTCGCGGTGGGGGCCAGGAACGCTGCCGCCGCTAGTAGACCGCCGATGGCGTAGGTGTTGTCGATCAGGCTCACCAGCGGCATGAGGCCCGCGATGGCCCACATCGTGCCCACGACCGCCATGCGCGGTGCGAGCACCCGGCACAGCCGCGGTGCGGCCAGCGCACCGACGACGCCACCTGCCCCCAGCAGGGCCGCCATCAACCCCACCTCGGCAGGCGGCGCGCCCGCCCGCACGACCAAGGCGAGCGTGACCAGGTAGAACGCCTGGAACAGGAAGTTCAGCCCGACGACGCAGCCGGTGACCGCGCGCATCGTCCGGTTCTGCCACACGAACCGCAGCCCGGCGGCCAGCTCGCGGCGGAAGGGCGCGCGGGTGGTGGGCTGGCGGGCGGGCACGCGCAGGAACAGCAGCAGGACGAAGGACGCGGCGTGGGCCAGGGCTTGCGTCCCGAACGGCGCCCACTGCCGCAGGGCGTAGAGCACCCCGCCTGCGGCGTTGCCCGCGAGCATGCCCAGCGAGCCGCGGGCGGCGTTCATCGCCACCGCGGTCGAGAGCTGGTCGGCGGGGACGAGGGCGGGCAGGGTCGCGGCCTCGGCGGGCTCGAACACCGCCCGGCACCCGCCGAGCACCGCGGCCAGCGCCATCAACACCGGCACCGTCGCAACCCCCGCCCACACCACGGCGGCCATCCCCGCCGCAGCCACCGCCTGCACGGCCTCGCACACCACCAGCACCCGCCGCCGATCCCACCGATCCACCAGCACCCCCGCGGGCACCCCCACCGCGAGCTGCGCCCCGGCATACGCCGCCACCACCACCCCCGACGCGACCGCCGACCCGGTCACCGCCAGCACCAACACCGGCAACGCCACGCCCGCCGCGCCGATTCCCACCTCAGCCAACGCCTGCCCGGACCAGAGCAACCGGTAATCCCGGTTGCGCGCCAACGACCCCTTGGCCCGCGCCACCACACCGCTGTCATTCCGGGAGGCCGTCATCGGACGCCCCCGGGGAAGCGGAAGGACGTGCGGACAGGGGACGCCTCGGGCCTGGTGGAGCGCGGTGTCGGCTGCTTCCCGTACCCCGATGGGTAGGGGAGGTTGGCAGGGGTTGGGGTGGTCATCGGGCGCCCTCGGCGATGTGGTGGAGCTGGGTGAGGAAGGCGGTGGCGATCGACTCCACTGTGGAGTGGTGGAGCTGGTCGGCGCGGTAGTACCAGGAGAAGGTGAGGGTGCCGTCTTGCACTGCGCCGACCACCTCCACCAGGTGCCGCGGCGGGGTCGACGGGTCCGCGTCGGTGCCGAGGGTGCCCAGGGTGGTGCGGATCAGGCCGGAGTCGGGTTCGGTGCCGTCCCATTGGCCCAGGTAGTTGAAGGCGATCTCAGGTTGGGCCGCCGTCAGGCGTTCGCGGGTCGACGGGGAGCCCAGGTGGCGCAGGGCGCCGAAGCCGAAGCCGTTGTTCGGCGTCGCCCGCAGCTGCTTGCGCACCGCCCGCACCAACGTCCGCGTGTCGTCCGTGGCCGGGACGCGGATTGCGACCGGGAAGACCGTGGTGAACCAGCCGACCGTTCGGGAGAGGTCGACGTCGTCGAGGAGGTCTTCGCGGCCGTGGCCCTCCAGGGTGATCGACACCAGGTCGTGGCCGGTCCAGTCGTGGAGGGCGGTGGCGAGGGCGGCTAGGAGGACGTCGTTCACCCGCGTCCGGTAGGCCGTCGGCGCGGCGCGCAGCAGGGCGTCGGTGTCGGCGGCCGACAGGCCCACCACCACGGTCCCGCACCCGCCCGGAACCTCGTCGCGCGGCAGCGGTGGGGCCGACTCGACCGCGGACCAGTGGTCCAGCTCGTGGTCGAGTCCGCCCGCGGCGGTGAACTCCGCGAGGCGGTGGGACCAGTCGCGGAACGACGTGGTCTTGCCGCCCAGGTCGATCGGCTGCCCCGCGGACGCCTGGGCGTACCCGCGCTCCAGGTCGTCGAGCAGGATGCGCCACGACACGCCGTCCACGACCAGGTGGTGGGCGATGAGGAGCAGGAGCGCCCGGTCGCCGGTGTCGAACAGCTCCGCGCGGAACAGCATCCCCGAGCCGAGGTCGAAGCCCGCGTGGGCGGCGTCCGCGATCCGCGTCATGTCCTCCTGCAGCGCAGTCGACCCCGACAGGTCGTGCACCGTGAGCACGGACGTCGCCGTGGGCTCGGTGTTGTACGCCGTCCACGTCCCGTCGAACGCGAAGCGCATGCGCAGCGCGTCGTGCTGGAGCGGCAGGGCGGCCAAGGCGGTGTCGAGGGCGGCGATGTCCGGGCGGTCCCGCAGCTCGACCAGCATCGCCTGGTTGAAGTGGTGCGGATTGGCCGGGCCGGAGCCGAGGAAGTCGGCCTGGATCGGGGTCAGCGCCGCGGGCCCCACCACCGGCGCCCGGTCGCTGCCGCCCGCGTCCTCGACCACGACCACCTCGGCGAGCCGTTCGACGGTCTGGTGCAGGAACAGGTCGCGCGTGCTGATCCGGTACCCGGCGCGGCGGATCTCGGTGACCAGCTGGATGCTCAGGATCGAGTCCCCGCCCAGGGCGAAGAAGTTGTCCCGCGCGCCCACCCGCGGCAGGCCGAGCACCCGCGCCCAGATCGCGGCCAGCTCCCGCGCCACCGCGCCGTCGGGCTCGACGTAGCCGTCGGTGGCGGCCAGGTCCGGCGCGGGCAGCGCGCGCCGGTCCAGCTTGCCGGTCGGGCCGAGCGGGAGCCGGTCGAGCACCACGACGGCGGCGGGCACCATGTGCTCGGGCAGCCGCCGCCGGGCGGTCCGCAGCGCCTCCTCCGGGTCGCACCCGCCGACGAGGTAGGCCACCAGCCGCGGGTGGCCGCCGTCGGCGCGCACGACCACCGCCGCGTCGGCGACGCCGGGGCAGGTCCGCAGCATCGCCTCGACCTCGCCGGGCTCGACCCGGAAGCCGCGGATCTTGACCTGCTCGTCCGCGCGCCCCAGGTAGCGCAGCGCGCCGTCGGCGGTCCAGCGCACCCGGTCGCCCGTGCGGTACATCCGCGACCCGGGCGGGCCGAACGGGTCCGCGACGAACCGCTGCGCGGTCAGCCCCGGCTGGCCGAGGTAGCCGCGCGCGACCTGCGGCCCGGCCACGTACAGCTCGCCCACGACCCCTGCGGGCACCGGGGACAGCGCCGCGTCGAGCACGTAGGCGCGCACGTTCGGCAGCGGCGCGCCGATCTCGGGCACCGGCCCGTCGATGTCCCGCCACACCACGTCCACGGTCGTCTCGGTCGGCCCGTAGAGGTTGACCCCGCGCACGTGCGGCGACTCGGCCACCGCCCGCCACAGGTCCACCGGGACGGCCTCGCCGCCGAGCAGCAGCAGCGACGGGCGGCCTGCACCGCCGTCGAGCAGGCCCTCTGCGACCAGGTGCCGGGCGATGGTGGGGGTGCAGCTGATCAGGTCGACGGCGTGCTCGGCGGCGTAGTCCAGCAGCATCCGCGGGTCGCGGCGCTCGTCGTCGCCCATGACGTGGATCTCGTGGCCTGCGACCATCAGCAGCAGCAGGTCCCAGGATGCGTCGAAGGAGAAGCTGGCCGTCAGCGCGCCGCGCACCCGCCCGTGCGGCGCCCACCGCTGGCGCTGCGCGGTGAACAGCGCCGACAGCGCCCGGTGCTCGACCACGACGCCCTTCGGCCTGCCGGTCGACCCGGAGGTGTGGATGACGTAGGCCGGGTGCTCCGGCCGCAGGTCGCGCTGCGGCGGGGTCGGGTCGAAGCCGCTGGCGTCGACCGGGGAGTCGATGACGACCACCGGCCGGGTGTCGGCCAGCAGCGCGTCGATCCGGTCGGCGGGCAGCGCCGGGTCGATCCACACGTGCGCGGCCCCGGCCTTGAGCACGGCCAGCAGGGCGATCACCGACTCCGCCGAGCGCGGCAGCAGCACGGCCACGACCCGCTCCGGCCCGGCGCCCCGCTCGACCAGGTGGCGAGCAAGCCGGTTGGTCGCGGCCTCCAGCTCGGCGTAGGTCAGCCGGGTGGGCCCGCAGACCAGCGCCGTGGCGTCGGGCAGGCGGGCCGCGGTCGCGGTGAGCTGGTCGGGCACCAGGACCGGGTCGACGGCCAGCTCCGGCCCGGTGAGCCAGCGGCGCCCGTCCAGCTCGATGCCAGCCAGCGGCGCCTGCGGGTCGGCGACCGCGCCGCGCAGCAGGGCGTGCAGGTGGGCCGCCATCCGCTCGACGGTGGCGGGGTCGAACAGGTCGGCGGCGTACTCCAGCGCGCAGGCCAGCTCCCCGTCGCGCTCCTGGAACTCGAACACCAGGTCGCAGGTCGTCGCCCCGGACGGCGGGGCCAGCTCGGCCACGTCCAGCCCGGGCAGGGCCAGTGCCCCGTCGCCGCCGCTGTTCTGCAGCACGACCATCGCGTCGAACAGCGCGTTGCGGCTCGGGTCGCGCTCGGGGGCGACCTCGTCCACCACCCGCTCGAACGGCACGTCCTGGTGGTCGAACGCGGCCAGCACGTCGGCGCGCACCCGGTCGAGCAGCGCGCCGAAGCCGAGATCGGGGTCCACTTCGGACCGCAGCACCAGCGTGTTGACGAAGAAGCCGACCACATCGGACAGCTCGCCCCGGTCACGCCCGGACGTGACGGTCCCGACCGCGACATCGCGGCTGCCGGTGTAGCGGGCCAGCAGCGCGTGGCAGGCGGCCACGAGCCCGGTGAACAGCGTCCCGCCGTGGCGGTGGGCGAGGCCGCGCACCTGCTCCAGCAGGTCGGCGGGCACGGTGAACCGGACGACCCCGCCGCGCGTGGGCCGCACCGGCGGGCGCGGGCGGTCCAGCGGCAGGTCGAGCGGTTCGAGCCCGGCCAGCCGCTCCCGCCAGTGCGCCAGCTGCCCGCCCAGCTCCCCTTCCACCCGGTCGCGCTGCCAGCGGGCGAAGTCGGCGTAGCGGACGGCGGGCGCGGGCCGCTCCTCGCCCGCGTACAGCGCCGCCAGGTCGCGCAGCAGGATGCCGTTGGACCAGCCGTCGGTGACGATGTGGTGCAGGACCAGGCTCAGCACGTGGTCGCGCGGCCCGACGCGCAGCAGCGCCGCCCGCAGCAGCGGCCCGTTCGCCAGGTCGAACGGCTTGACCCGCTCCTCGGCCAGCACCGCGTCGATGCCGTCCTCGGCCACCTCCTTGATCGGCAGCGCGGGCTCGGCCTCGGCCAGGACGACCTGCGTCCCCTGGCCGTCGACCATCGGGAACACCGTGCGCAGGGACTCGTGCCGGGCGACGAGCCCGGCCAGCGCGGCCCGCAGCGCGGGCACGTCCAGCTCCCCGCGCAGGCGCAGGGCGATCGCCGAGGCGTACGCGCCGTCCTCCGGGGCGAACTGGTGCAGGAACCACAACCGCTGCTGGGCGTACGACAGCGGCTGCGGCCCGTCCCCGGCCACCGCCGGGATGACCGCGGGCACGGACGCGCCGTCGAGCGCGGCGGCCAGCGCGGCGACCGTGCGGTGGGTGAACAGCGCCCGCGGCGAGAGGTCCGCGCCGACGGCCCGGCGCAGCGCGGAGGCGACCCGGATGCTCAGGATGGAGTCGCCGCCGAGGCTGAAGAAGTCGTCCTCCCGCGCGATCCCGGTCCCCTCCGGGACGCCGAGGACCTCGCGGAACACCGCGGCCACAGCCTGTTCGGCAGCCGTGCGGGGCGCGGTGCGCGTGCCGGTGGCGGCCGCGGGGGCGGGCAGCGCGGCCCGGTCGACCTTGCCGTTGGCGCTCAGCGGCAGGGCGTCCAGCGCGACGACGGCCTCCGGCACCAGGTAGTCGGGCAGCCGCTCGGCCAGCCACGCGCGCACCGGCTCGACGTCCTCGACGCCGACCGCGTACGCGACCAGCCGGGCCCGGCCGCCGTCGGTGCGGACCACGACCACCGCGTCCGGGACCAGCTCGGCCAGCACCGCCGCCACCTCGCCGGGCTCGACCCGGAAGCCGCGGATCTTGACCTGGTCGTCGGCGCGGCCGAGGAAGCGCAGCGCGCCGTCGGCGGTCCAGCGCACGATGTCGCCGGTGCGGTACATCCGCCCGCCGCCGTGCGGGTCGGCGATGAAGCGCTCGGCGGTCAGGCCAGGCTTGCCGAGGTAGCCGCGGGCCAGGCCCGCGCCCGCCAGGTACAGCTCGCCGGGCGCGCCCGGGGGCACCGGCCGCAGCTGGGCGTCGAGCACGTAGGCGCGCATGCCGTCCAGCGGGGTGCCGATCGGCACCGGGTCGGGCACCGGCCCCGCCACCGCGTGGGCCGTGGCGAAGGTGGTGGTCTCGGTCGGGCCGTAGCCGTCGACCACCAGCAGGTCAGGGCAGTGCTCGCGGACCCGGCGCACGGCGGCGGCGGGCACCACGTCGCCGCCGGTCCACACCTCGCGCAGCCCGCGCAGCGCGGCGGGGTCGTCCTGGGCGACGAGCCGGAACAGGCCCGCGGTCAGCCACACCGCCGTGAGGCCGTGCCGGGCGATGAGGGCCCGCAGGGTGGCCGGTTCGAGGTCGCCGGGCGGGGCCACGACGACCGCGCCGCCGGTCAGCAGCGGCACCCACACCTCGTAGGTCGTGGCGTCGAAGGCGTGCGGGGAGTGCAGCAGCACCCGCTCGTGCCCTTCGGCGAAGCGGCGGTCGGCGGCCAGCGCCACGATGTCGCGGTGGCGCACCGCCACGCCCTTGGGCACCCCGGTCGACCCGGAGGTGTGCATGACGTAGGCCAGGCTCTCCGGGTGCACCGGCACGGGGGCCGCTTCGGCTTCCCCCGGCTCGCAGTCCACGATGAGTCCACTGTGGATATCGGCGGCCCTGGTCGGGTCGTCGGTGATCAGGACCCCGACGCCGGTCTCGGCCAGGATGCGCCGCAGCCGGGCCTCGGGCGCGCGGGCGTCCAGCGGGACGTACGCCCCGCCCGCCTTGAGCACGGCCAGCTCGGCCAGCACGACAGCGGGGGAGCGGCCCAGCAGCAGCGCGACCGGCTGCTCGGCGGTCACCCCCAGCCCGATCAGCCGGTGCGCGAGCCGGTTGGCCAGCGCGTCCAGCTCGGCGTAGGTCCAGCTCACCGCATCGCCCACCACGGCGACCGCGTGCGGGGTCTGCTCGACCTGCGCCGAGAACCGCGCGATCACCGTGTCGGCCGCCGTGCCGACCGCCGCGGTGCCGGTGGCGTTGCGCTCGGCCAGTTCCGCGGCCTCGGCGGCGGAGAGCGCGGGCAGGTCGGCCAGCGCCGTGCCGAGGTTGTCGCCGATGGCGGTGACCAGGAAGCGCAGGTGCCGGGCGAGCCGGTCGGCCGTGGTCGGGTCGAACAGCCGCTCGTCGTAGGCCAGCCGCAGGGTGAGCCCGTCGCCGAGGAACGCGCTGAGCATCAGCGGGAAGTTCGTCGTGTCGGTCGCCTCGACCGCCCCGACGCGCAGGCCGCTGTCGGCCGCGCCCTCCTCGATCGGGTAGTTCTCGAACACCACCGCGCTGTCGAACAGCGACGGGACCTTCGTCCACGCCTGCAGGTCGGTCAGCGACACGTGGTCGAACCGGCGGGACTCGCTCTGCTGGTCCTGCACGGCGCGCAGCCAGTCGGCGATGGAGTCGGCGGTGATCCGCACCCGGGTGGGCACGGTGTTGATGAACATGCCGACCATCGATTCGACCCCGGGCAGCTCGGCCGGTCGGCCGGAGACGGTGGTGCCGAACACCACGTCGTCGGTCCCGGCGTAGCGCGACAGCAGCAGCGCCCACGCGCCCTGAACCAACGTGTTCACCGTCAAGCCGTGGGCGCGGACGGCGGCCCGCAGCCGCGCGGACTCGTCGGCGTCCACCGCGACGGCGACCGTGCGGGCGGATTCGGTGCGGTGCGCCTCCGCGGGCGGGCGGTCCAGCGGCAGGGGCGTCGGGGCGGTGACCCCGGCCAGCAGCCCGGTCCAGTAGTCGCGCGCCTGCTCGGCGTCCTGCTCGGCCAGCCACGCCAGGTAGTCGCGGAACGGGGCGCGGTGCGGGACCGCGGGCGCGCGGCCGCCCGTGATCGCCGCGTACCGCTCGCAGACCTCGGCGAACACCTGGCCGGTGCTCCAGCCGTCGAGCAGCACGTGGTGCGAGGTCCAGATCATCAGCACCTCGCCGGGACCGCGCCGGGCGATGGTCACCCGCATCAGCGGCGCCTGGTCCAGCCGGATGCCCGCGGCGGCGTCCTCGGCGAGCAGGTCATCCCTGTCGTCCACATACGACACCGGGACCTCGGCGCGCCGGTGCACGACCTGCACCGGCCAGTCCACGTCCTCCCACACCACGTGGGTGCGCAGCAGCGGGTTGGCGTCCACGACCTCCTGCCACGCCCGGCCGAGCGCGGTCGGGTCGGACACCCCCGACAGCGGCACGGCGAGCTGGTTGAAGTACGCCCCGGACGCGGTATCGACCAGGCTGTGGAAGAGCATGCCCGCCTGCAGCGGAGTCAGCGGCAGCACGTCGGCCACCCCGCGCCCGTCGCCGACGATCCGGTCGACCTGCTCCTGGGTGAGGCGGGCCAGCGGGAAGTCCGAGGGCGTGCGTCCGCCCGCGGCCGGGTCGGCGCAGTGGGCGACGATCGCGCGCAGGGCGTCCAGCACCTTCTCGGCCAGCGCGCGGACGGTGGTCTCGTCGTGCCGCCCGGTGGAGTAGGTCCAGCCCAGCTCCAGCCTGCCGTCCTGCACGATCCCGGTGATGTCGATCTCGTGCTGGCGCTCGGCCGCCGGGTCGACGTCCGAGCCAACCCCGGTGTGCGTGCCGCGGACAAGCCCGGTCGCGCCCTCACCCGCCTCCCACTGGCCGTGGTAGTTGAGGCTGACGCGCGGCCACGGGTGCGGGGCCAGCCGCTCCCGCAGCACGCCGTGGGACAGGCCCCGGTGGGGCACGGCCCGCACCTGCTCCTTCACCGCCTTGAGCACCCGGCCCCAGTCGCCTGCCGGGATGTCCAGCGCCAGCGGGTACTCCACGGTGAACCAGCCGACCGCGCGGGCGAGGTCGGCGTCGCCGATGTCCTCGCGGCCGTGGCCCTCCATGGCGATGAGGACGCGGTCGCGGCCGGTCCACTCGGCCAGCACCCGGCCGACCGCGCTCAGCAGCACATCGTTGACCTGCGTGCGGTACACCGCCGGGACGGCGTGCAGCAGGGCGGCCGTCTCCGCCTGCTCCAGCCGGACCGACAGGGTGCGCGCGGAGGAGCCGGTGTTGGCGCCGTCGCGGTCGGCGGGCAGCTCGACCGGCCCGGTGGCGGCGGCCCAGTACGGCTCGTCGGCGCTGAAGTCGGTCTCGGCCAGCAGCGCCGCCCAGTCGCGCAGGCCGGTGCCGCGCTCGCCCAGCCGCACCGGCCCGCCCCGGGCGAGCTGGTCGTAGGCGGTCTCCAGGTCCGACAGCAGGATGCGCCAGGACACGCCGTCGACCACCAGGTGGTGCACGACCAGCAGGAGCTGCCCGCCGCCGAGGACGCTGCCGACCAATGGGCCGTCGGTCACGCTCAACCGCTCGCGCACGGCGTCGGCGGTCGCGGCGTCGATCGCGTCCACCCGCACACCGACCCGGTGCGGGCCGTCCGCGGTGACGTCCTGCGTCCCGTCGGGCAGCAGCCGGGTCCGCAGGGCGTCGTGGTGGTCGATCAGCGCGTCGAGCGCGGCCTCCACCCGGTCCGGGTCGGCGTCCGGGGCGAGGTCGAGCAGCATCGACATGGTGAAGCGGTCCGGGTTCGGCGCGGTCTCGACGAACCACCGCTGGATCGGCGTCAGCGGTGCCGGACCGGTCACCGCAGCCCTGCGCGCGGCCTCGGCCGCCGTGCAGCGCGGGGCCAGCTCGGCGATGGTCTGGTGCAGGAACACGTCCTTGGCGCTGACCCGCAGCCCGGCCTCCCGCAGCCGGGACACCAGCTGGATGCTGAGGATGGAGTCGCCGCCGAGGCCGAAGAAGTTGTCCTCTACGCCGACCCGCTCCACGCCGAGCACCCCCGCCCACACCCCGGCCAGCACGCGCTCGGTCTCGGTGCGCGGGGCGACGTAGGCGGTGTCGAGCAGCCCGGCGAAGTCCGGGACGGGCAGGGCCCGCCGGTCGACCTTGCCGCTGCTGGACAGCGGCAGCGCGGCCAGCGGCACCACCGCGGACGGCACCATGTGGTCGGGCAGCCGGTCGCGCAGCCACACCCGCAGCGGCGCGGTGTCGAGCACCGGGGTCACGTAGGCGACCAGCCGCTTGTGCCCGTTGTGGTCCACCGCGGCGACCGCGGCGTCGGCGACCTCGGGGTGCTCGCGCAGCGCGGCCTCGACCTCACCCGGCTCGATCCGGAAGCCGCGCACCTTCACCTGGTCGTCGGCGCGGCCCAGGTACTCCACCCGGCCGTCGGCGGTCCACCTGGCCCGGTCGCCGGTGCGGTACATCCGGGAGCCGGGCGGGCCGAAGGGGTCGGCCACGAACCGCTGCGCGGTCAGGCCGGGGCGGCCGAGGTAGCCGCGGGCCACCTGCCCGCCGCCGAGGTACAGCTCGCCCACCACGCCGATGGGCACCGGCCGCAGCGACTCGTCCAGCAGGTACCCCTGCACGCCCCGGGTCGGCCTGCCGATCACCGGCGCGGACCCGCGGACCGGGGCGCGGAAGGTGTCGACGGCGCACTCGGTCGGCCCGTAGTAGTTGACCGCCTCGGTGTCGGGCGCGGCGGCGAAGGCCCGCCACAGCGTGGCACCGACCGCCTCACCGCCGAGCATGACCAGCGACGGCCGGTGGCGGGCGTCGGTGAGCAAGCCTGCGGCGACGAGCTGCTGGGCGTAGGTGGGGGTCAGGTCGAGCACGTCGATGCGCTCGCGGGCGATGTAGTCGACCAGCGCCACCGGGTCGAGTCGGACGTCGTCGTCGAGGACGTGCAGCTCGCGGCCCGCGGCGAGGAAGAGCAGCCCCTCCCACGAGGTGTCGAAGGTGAACGCCGCGGTGAGCCCGAACCGCGCCATCCCGGCCGGTTCGATGAGGTCGGCCAGGTGGTCGGCGTAGAGGTGGCTCAGCTGGCGGTGCTCCACGAGCACGCCCTTGGGCTTGCCGGTCGACCCGGAGGTGTAGATCAGGTACGCGCCGTGCGCCGGGTCGGGCGCGGGCAGCTCGACCTCGGGCGCGTCGGCGGCGGCGAGGGTGTCGAGGTCCTCCGGGCCGATGACGATGGCGGGCGCGGCGTCGGCCAGCAGGTAGCGCAGCCGCTCGGCGGGCAGCGCCGGGTCCACCGGCAGGTACACCGCGCCCGCCCTGAGCACGGCCAGCAGCGCCGGGACCTGCTCGGCGCGCGGCAGCCGCACCGCGACGACCCGTTCGGGGCCCGCGCCCAACGCCCGCAGCCGCCGGGCCATCCGGTCGACCCGCTCGCCCAGCTCGCCGAAGGTCAGCGTCCGCGTCGCGGTGACCAGCGCGGTCGCGTCCGGCGTCCGCCGGATCTGCGCCGCCAGCACCTCGGGGAAGGCGGGCGCCTGCTCGGGCAGGGGGCGGCCCTGCCAGCGGTGCAGGACGAGGTCGCGCTCGGCCTGCGGCAGCAGCGGCAGCGCGTCCACCGGCGCGGCCGGGTCGGCGCAGATGCCCGCGAGCAGCGTCTTGAGGTGCGTGGTCAGCCGCTCGACCGTGGGCGCGTCGAACAGGTCGGTGTTGTACTCCACCGAGCCCAGCAGCGCGCCGCCGTGCTCGGCGAACTCGAAGGTGAGGTCGCAGGTGGCGGTCGCGGCCTGCATGGGCACCTCGCCGATGCGCAGGCCGGGCAGCGCGAACGGCTCGGTGGTGGTGTTCTGCAGCAGGACCATCACGTCGAACAGGGGGTTGCGGCTGGTGTCGCGCTCCACGCCGAGGTCGTCGACGATCCGCTCGAAGGGCACGTCCTGGTGGGCCATGCCGTCGAGCACGGTCTGCCGCGTGCGGGCCAGCAGGTCGGCGAAGTCGCCCTCCACAGTGGACCGCAGCACCAGGGTGTTGGCGAAGAAGCCGACCAGCCGGGCCAGGTCCGGGTGCTCGCGGCCGGAGACGACCGTGCCGACAGCCACGTCGCGCTGCCCGGTCCAGCGGTGCAGCAGCGCCTGCGCGGCGGCGACGAGCACCATGAACAGGGTCGCGTCCTGCGCGCCCGCCAGCCGCCGCAGGCCCGCGGCGACCTCGGCCGGGATCTCGAAGTGCCGCAGCGCGCCGTTGGCGGTGCGCACGGCCGGGCGCGGCCGGTCGGTCGGCAGGTCGAGGACCGGCAGGTCGGCCAGCTGGCCACGCCAGTAGACCAACCCGTCGGCCAGCGCGTCCCCGGTGAGGCTGTCGCGCTGCCAGGCGGCGTAGTCGGCGTACTGGACGGGCAGCGGCGGCAGGTCCTCGCCCGCGTACAGCGCGCGCAGGTCCTCCAGCAGCACGCCCATCGACCAGCCGTCGGTGACCACGTGGTGCAGGGTCACCGCCAGGACGTGCTCCTGGGCGCCGAGCCGCAGCAGGCGGGCGCGGATCAGCGGGCCGTCGGCGAGGTCGAACGGCGTGGCCGCCTCCGCGGCCAAGGCCTCCTCCACCCGCGCCACCTCGGTGACGGGCAGGTCGAACGACCAGGGCTCGCGGATGACCTGCACGCCCTGGCCGTCGACCGCGCGCAGCGTCGTGCGCAGGGCCTCGTGCCGGGCGACCAGGCCGGTGAACGCCGCGCGCAGGGCGTCGACGTCGAGCGGGCCGGTGATGCGGACGGCGAAGCGGGTCAGGTACTCGGTGCCGCCGGGCTCGAACTGGTCGAGGAACCACAGCCGCTGCTGGTTGAACGACAGCGGGAGCGCGGCGGCGCGGTCGGCGCGCGGGATCGCCTGCCGGACCCCGGCCGCCTCGGACAGGGCGGCGGCGAGCTCGGCGACCGTGGGGTGGTCGAAGACCGCCCGCGGGGACACCTCGGCCCCGAACGCCGTGCTCAGCAGCGCGGCCACCCGGATGCTCATGATCGAGTCGCCGCCGCGGTGGAAGAAGTTGTCCGCCGCGCCGACCCGCCCGCCGAGCACGGCCGACCACGCCTGCGCGACCGCGCGCTCGGCGTCGGTCGCCAGGTCGGCGGGCTCGGCCCGGTCGGTCCCGGGGGCGGGCAGGGCGCGCCGGTCCAGCTTGCCGTTGGGGGTCAGCGGCAGCCGGTCGACGGCGACGAACGCCGCGGGCAGCATGTGCGCGGGCAGGGTCGCGGCCAGCCGCTCGCGCAGCGCCGCGGTGTCCCCGGTCCAGCCGACCAGGTAGGCGACCAGCCTGCGGTGCCCCGGCTCGTCCTCCCGGTCGACCACGCATGCCTCGCGCACCGCCGGGTCGGCCAGCAGCGCGGCCTCGACCTCGCCCAGCTCGATGCGGAAGCCGCGGATCTTGACCTGCTGGTCGCCGCGGCCCCGGTACTCCAGGACGCCGTCGGCGGTCCACCGGGCCAGGTCGCCGGAGCGGTACATGCGCGAGCCGGGCGGGCCGAACGGGTCGGCGGTGAAGCGCTCGGCGGTGAGCCCGGGCCGCCGCAGGTAGCCGCGCGCCAGGCCGGGACCGGCGACGTGCACCTCGCCGGTGACCCCGGGCGGCACCGGCCGCAGGTCGGCGTCGAGCACGTAGACCCGCAGGTCCGGGATCGGCGCGCCGATGAGCGAGCCGCGGGTGCCCGCGTCGACCGGCATGTGCGTGACGTGCACGGTCGTCTCGGTGATCCCGTACATGTTGATCAGCTGGGTGTCGCCGCCGCGCCACCCGCTCAGCCGCGCGGGCTCCAGCGCCTCGCCGCCGAACACCACGTAGCGCAGCGCGAGCGGCTCGCCCTGGTCGGCGGCGATGAGCTGGTAGAACGCCGAGGGCGTCTGGTTGAGCACGGTGACCCGCTCGGCGGAGAGCAGCCGCAGGAACTCCCGCGGCGAGCGGGACACCTCGTGCGGCACCACGACCAGCCTGCCGCCGTGCAGCAGCGGCCCCCACAGCTCCCACACCGAGAAGTCGAAGGCGTAGGAGTGGAACAGCGTCCACACGTCCGAGCCGTCGAAGCCGAACCAGTGGTCGGTGGCCGAGAACAGCCGGGTGACGGCCGAGTGCGGGACCACCACGCCCTTGGGCACGCCGGTCGACCCGGAGGTGTAGATGACGTAGGCCGGGTGCTCGGGCAGCAGCGCCGGTTCCGGCGCGACCGCGGGCACGCCGGAGAGGTCGGTGTCGGCGAGCACGATGACGTCCACTTCGGACTCAACCGCGGTTTCGGCCACCAGCAGCACGGGCCGGGCGTCGGCGATGGTCCGGGCGATCCGCTCGGCCGGGTAGGACGGGTCCAGCGGCAGGTAGGCCGCGCCCGACTTGAGCACCGCGAGCACGGCGACGACGAGGTCGGCCGAGCGCGGCAGCAGCAGGGCCACCAGGCGCTCCGGCCCCGCGCCGCGTGCTGCCAGCAGGGCGGCGAGGCGGTTGGCGCGGGCGTCGAGTTCGGCGTAGGTCAGGTGCTCGCCGCGATCGGTCAGCGCGACGGCGTCGGGCGTGCGGGCGGCCTGGGCCGCGAACAGCTCCGGGATCGTCGGCCCCGGCACCGGCTCGGCGTCGCCGTTCCACGTGACGAGCACGCGCTCGCGGTCGGCCGCCGAGAGCGCGGGCAGGTCCGCGACGCGGCGGTCGAGGTCGACCAGCGCGTCGAGCAGGCAGGCGTAGTGGTCGGCGATGCGGTGGGCGGTGCCGGTGTCGAAGAGGTCCGGGTCGTAGGACAGCTCGACGCGCAGCCGGTCGTCCAGGTGGGCGCGGACGCTCAGCGGGAAGGTGGTGGTGTCGGTGGCGTCGACCTCGGCGATGCCGATGCCGCCGGTCGCCGCCTCGTCGAACGGGTAGTTCTCGAAGACCACCGAGCTGTCGAACAGCGCGCCCGCGCCACCGCTCCACGCGCGCATCTGGGCCAGCGGCGCGAAGTCGTGGCGGCGCGACTCGGCCTGCTGGGCCTGCAGGTCGGCCAGCCACCCGGCCAGGTCGCGGTGGCCTGCGATCTGCGCGCGGGTGGGCACGGTGTTGATGAACATGCCCACCATGCCCTCGACCCCGCGCAGGTCGTCCGGCCTGCCGGACACCGTCGTGCCGAACACGACGTCCCGCTCCCCGGAGAAGCAGGACAGCAGCAGCGCCCACGCGCCCTGCACGGCCGTGTTGACCGTCAGGCCCCGCCGCCGCAGCACGTCCCGCAGCTCCTCGGTGCGCGCGGGCGTCAGGGCGAGCCGGACCGACCACGACGACTCCGCGCGGTGCGCCTCGGCGGGCGGGCGGTCGAAGGGCAGCGGGGTGCGGTCGGTGAACCCGGCTAGCACGCCCCGCCAGTGCTGCTCGGCCGCGGCGGTGTCGCGCGACGCCAGCCACCGCAGGTAGTCCCGGTACGGCGCGCGGGCGGGCACCACGGGCGGGCGGCCGCCCACGATGGCGGCATAGCGCTCGCACACCTCGGCCAGCACCTGGCCCAGGCTCCAGCCGTCCAGCAGGATGTGGTGGAACGTCCACACCAGACGCACCTCGTCCCCGCCCAGCGGGGTGATCGACAGGCGCATCAGCGGCGCCCGGGTCAGATCGATCGGCGAGTCGTCGTCGGGCAGGGTGACGCGGCGGTGCACGACCATGACCGGCTCGGGCAGGTCGCGCCAGGCGATCGAGCCGCGCAGCACCGGGTTGTGGTCGACGGTCTCCTGCCACGCGCGGGCCAGCGCTCCCGGGTCGCCGACGCCGGTCAGCCGCAGCCGGGCCTGGTCGTGGTAGGCGCCGGAGGTCTCGTCCACCAGGCTGTGGAAGAGCATGCCCGCCTGCAGCGGGGTCAGCGGGTAGATGTCCTCGACGTCCCGCCCGTCGCCCACGAGCCGGTCCACCTGCTCCTGGGTGAGGCCGGTCGCGGTGAAGTCCGACGGCGTGCGGCCGCCCGCGGCCGGGTCGGCGCAGTGGGCGGCGATCGCCCGCAGGTTCGCCGCCATGTCCTCGGCCAGGCGGCGCACCGTCTCGGCGGTGTGGACGCCGGGGGAGTAGAGCCAGGTCAGCTCCAGCTCGCCGCCGTCGACCACCCCGGCGACGTCGATGAGGTGGTCGCGGCGGCGCTCGCGCGGGGCGTCCGCGCCCGGCGGGGTGGACCGGCCGCGAATCAGCCCGTCGGCTGCCGCGCCGCTGTCCCACTGGCCGTGGTAGTTGAAGCTGATCTGCGGGTGGGCGGTGAGGTCGTCGTGCCCGCCCAGGTAGCGCAGCGCCCCGTAGGACAGCCCGCGCCGCGGCACCGCGCGCAGTTGCTCCTTGACGGACTTGAGGGTGTCCGCCCAGCCGTCCGCCACCCGCAGCAGCAGCGGGTACTGGCTGGTGAACCAGCCGACCGTGCGGGAGAGGTCGATCCCGGGCAGCACGTCCTCCCGGCCGTGGCCCTCCATCTCGACGAGCACCCGGTCGCGGCCGGTCCAGTCGGCCAGCGTGCGGCCCAGCGCGCTCAGCAGCACGTCGTTGACCTGCGTCCGGTAGACCGCGGGCACCTGGCGCAGCAGGGCGGCGGTGTCGTCGCGGCCGAGCCGGACGGTCACCGCCGCCACGCCCACCGGCTCGCCCGGCCCGTCCACCGGCAGATCGGCGGACCCGGACTGCGACCGCCAGAAGTCCAGGTCCTCGGCGAAGCCGCCGTCGGCGACGTGCTCGGCGAGCCGGTGCGCCCACTGGCCGAAGGCCGTGCCCACCGGCTCCAGCTCGACCGGCTCGCCCGCGGCGGCCTGCCGGTAGGCGGTCTCCAGGTCGGCGAGCAGGATGCGCCAGGACACCCCGTCCACGACCAGGTGGTGGGCGGTCAGCAGCAGGCGCCGGTCGGGGAACAGCACCGCCCGCAGCAGCGGCCCGCGCGCCAGGTCCATCCCGGTCTGGGCGGCCAGCGCGTCCTCCTCGACGTCCGCGCCGAGCACCAGCGGGCAGCCGCCGGTGGGCGCGATGTCCTGCACGCCGTCGGCGAACCGGGTGCGCAGGGCGTCGTGGTGGGCGACCAGCGCGTCGAGGGCGGCTTGCAGGGCGGTCAGGTCGACGTCCGGGGCCAGGTCGACGAACACCGACATGGTGAAGTGGTGCGCCTGCTCCGGCCGCGGGTCGAGGAACCAGCGCTGGATCGGGGTCAGCGGGGCCGGACCGGCGACCACCTCGGCGACGGCCTCGGCAGGCGCGGCGAGGTTGGCCGCCAGGTCCGCGATCGTCTGGTGCTGGAACAGGTCCTTGGAGGTGACCGGCAGCCCGGCGGCCCGCGCCCGGGAGGCCAGCTGGATGCTGAGGATGGAGTCGCCGCCCAGCTCGAAGAAGTTGTCGGCCACGCCCACCTCGGCCACGCCGAGCACGTCCCGCCACACCGCGGCCAGCGCCGCCTCCTCGGGCGTGCGCGGGGCGGTCCGGGTGGTCGTGGGCAGCTCGGGGGCGGGCAGGGCGCGGCGGTCGACCTTGCCGTTGGCGGTGATCGGCAGCGCGGGCAGCCACACGAACGCCGAGGGCACCAGGTAGTCCGGCAGGCTGCGGCGCAGGCGGGCCCGCAGCTCCTCGGTGTCCGGCTGCGCGCCCTCGGCGACGAGGTAGGCCACCAGCCGCGCGCCCCCGGTCTCCCGGCGCGCCAGCACCACGGCCTCGGCGACGCCCGGCTGCGCGGACAGGGCCGTCTCGACCTCGCCCGGCTCGATCCGGAAGCCGCGGATCTTGACCTGGTCGTCGGCGCGGCCGAGGAAGGCCAGCACCCCACCGGTCCAGCGGACCACGTCGCCGGTGCGGTACATCCGCGAGCCAGGCGGCCCGAACGGGTTGGCCACGAACGCGCCCGCGGTCATGCCCGGCTGGTCGAGGTAGCCGCGCGCCAGGCCGGCTCCCGCGAGGTACAGCTCGCCCGGGACGCCGGGCGGGACCGGGTTGAGGTCGGCGTCGAGGACGTGGGCGGCCATGCCGTCCAGCGGCGTGCCGATCGGGATGGCCTCCGGGACCGGCTCGGCGACGGCGTGGGTCGTGGCGAAGGTGGTCGTCTCGGTCGGGCCGTAGCCGTCGACCACCACCAGCCCGGGGCAGGCGGCCAGCACGCGCCGGACCGCCGCGGACGGGACCACATCACCACCGGTCAGCACGGTGCGCAGGCCCGCGAAGGCCAGCGGGTCCTCCTGCGCCAGCACGCGGAACAGGCCCGCGGTCACCCACGCGGCGGTCACCCCGTGCCGCTCGACGGCCTGCCGCAGCGCCGCGGCGTCGACCTCACCGGGCGGGGCGACGACCGCGGTGCCGCCGGTCAGCAGCGGAACCCACACCTCGTAGGTGTTCGCGTCGAACGCCTGCGCCGAGTGCACCAGCACCCGGTCGCCGCCCGCGAACCGCGCGTCGGCGGCCAGGGCCGCGATGTCGGCGTGCCGCACGGCCACGCCCTTCGGCGTCCCGGTCGAGCCCGAGGTGAACATGACGTACGCCAGGCTGTCCGGCGCGACGCGCGCCCCGGGCAGCACCGGACCGTCCACACCGGAGTTCGGCAGCAAGACGGTGCCGTGCCAGCCGCCCGGCGCCTGCCGGTCGGTGATCAGCACGCGCGCGCCCGCCGCGGTCAGCACCTGCTCGATGCGCTGGTCCGGGGAGCGGGAGTCCAGCGGCAGGTAGGCCCCGCCCGCCTTGAGCACGGCGAGCTGGGCGGCGATGGCGGCGGGCGAGCGCTCCAGCAGCAGGCCGACCCGCTCCTCCGGGCGCACGCCCTCGGCCAGCAGCCGCCGCGCCAGCCGGTCGGCCCGCGCGTCGAGGTCGGCGTAGGTCAGGGTGGTGCCGTCGGCGGTGACCGCGGGGGCGTCCGGGGTGCGGCGGACCTGTGCGGCGAAGGCGTCGAGCACCGTCGTCGGGGCGGGTGCGGCGGCGGTGCGGTCGCCGAGGGCCAGGGCCGCCCGGTCCTCGGGCGTCATCATGGCCAGCCGCCCGACCGGGCAGTCCGGGTCGGCGGCGGCGGACTCCAGCAGGGCGACCAGGTGGCGGGCCATCCGCTCGACCGTGGCGGCGTCGAAGAGGTCGGTGGCGTACTCCACCGACCCGGCCAGCGTCCCGTCCACCTCCTGGAACTCCCAGGTGAGGTCGAAGTTCGCCGTGTGCCTGCCCACCGGGACCGGGCGGGCGGCCAGGTCGCCGAACCCGCTGCCGGGGGCGGGGGTGTTCTGCAGCAGCACCATGACGTCGAACAGCGGGTTGCGGCCCGCCTCGCGGGTCGCGCCGGTCGCCGCGACGAGCCGGTCGAAGGGCGCCTCGTCGTGGGCGAAGGCCTCCAGCGCGGTCTCGTTGACCCGGTCGAGGAAGGCGTGCCACGGCAGGGACGGGTCCACATCGGACCGGAGGACGACGGTGTTGACGAAGAAGCCGACGACCCGCTCCAGCTCGGGTCTGCCCCGGCCGGTGGTGACCGTGCCGACCGCGACGTCGCGCTGGCGGGCGTAGCGGGACAGCAGCACCTGGCAGGCCGCCGCCAGCACCGGGTACAGCGTCACCTGCCGGGCCCGCGCCTGCTCCACCAGCGCCGCGCTCAGCGCGGCCGGGAGCCGGAACTCGTGCACCGCGCCCGCCCCCGAGGCCGTCGCGGGGCGCGGCCGATCGGTGGGCAGCTCCAGCGGGGTGAGCCCGGCCAGCCCGGCCGTCCAGTGCGCGACCTGCGCCTCCAGCGCCGGGCCGTCGAGCCGCTCGCGCTGCCAGACGGCGAAGTCCCCGTAGGCGACCGGGGGCGCGGGCAGCTCGGCGGCGCCCGCGTACAGCTCGCCCAGCTCGGCGACCAGCACCCCCATCGACCAGCCGTCGGTGGCGATGTGGTGGGCGAGCAGCAGCAGCACGTGCGAGGTCGCGGACTCCACGACGAGCACCGCCCGCGCCACCGGGCCCTCGCGCAGGTCGAACGGCTGGGCGTACTCGTGCTCCAGCACGGCATCCACGTCGGTATCCATGTCGGTGCCCGCGCAGGCCACGACCTTCAACGGCATCCCGGTGGGCGGGTGCACCACCTGCGCGGGGCCGTCGGTGTAGGTCGTGCGCAGCGACTCGTGGCGGGCGACGAGCGCGTCCAGGGCCGCGGTCAGCGCGGCCCGGTCCAGCCTGCCGGTCAGCCGCAGGGCGACGGCGCTGGTGTAGCCGCTGGCCTGGTGCTGGGCGAGGAACCACAGCCGCCGCTGCGCGCTGGACAGCGGCAGCGGGCCGCCGCGGTCGGCCGCGGGGATCACATCGGCGCGGGTGGCTCGGCCCGCGAGCCGCTTGGCCAGCTTCTCCCGCAGGTGGGCGGGCAGCTTGGCGGCGCGGTCCTGGCGCGAGGTCGTCATTCGGTGGCCTCCTCGGGCACGAGTGCGGCGCGCTCCAGGTCCAGCAGGACCAGGTCTTCCACGACCTCGGCGAGCGCAGCGACGGTGCGGGCGGTGAGCACGTCGCGGGGGGACAGGGCGACGTCGAACGCCTCCCGCGCGCGGGAGCCGACCCGCAGCGCGCGCACCGAGTCGCCGCCGAGGTCGAAGAAGTTGTCGGTCACGCCCACCTCGGGCAGGCCGAGCACCTCGGCCCAGATCTCGGCGAGCACCGCCTCGGTGTCGGTGCTCGGGGCGACCCGGCCGGGCCCGGCCGCCACGTCGGGTTCGGGCAGCGCGGCCCGGTCGAGCTTGCCGTTGGGGGTCAGCGGCAGCGCGGGCAGGGCCATGACCACCCCGGGCACCAGGTGCTCCGGCAGCGAGCGGCCCAGCGCGGCCCGCAGCGCGCCGGTGTCGACCTTGCCGGTCACGTAGGCGACCAGCCGGTCGTCCCGGGCGACCACGACCGCGTCGTCGACCCCGGCGTGCTCGCGCAGCCGCGCCTCGACCTCGCCGGGCTCGACCCGGAAGCCGCGCACCTTGACCTGGTGGTCGGTGCGGCCCAGGAACTCCAGCACCCCGTCGGCGGTCCACCGCACCCGGTCGCCCGTGCGGTACAGCCGCGACCCGGGCGGGCCGTCGGGGTCGGGCACGAACCGCTGCGCGGTCAGCCCCGGCCTGCCCAGGTAGCCCCGGGCCAGGCCGATCCCGCCGACGTGCAGCTCGCCCGGCGCGCCGACCGGCACCGGCCGCAGGTCGGCGTCGAGCACCCGCACCGCGGTCCCGGGGACCGGCCGCCCGATCGGCGTGCCGCAGCCCGGCGCCAGCGGCCCGCTCCACGCGGTGACCACAGTGGACTCGGTGGGGCCGTAGGCGTTGATCATCCGCCTGCCCGGCGCCCAGCGGCGCACCAGCTCGGGGGTGCAGGCGTCGCCGCCGGAGACGAGCGTGCGCAGGTCCGGCAGCTCGGTGCCGGGGTCGAGCGTGGCCAGCGCGACCGGGGGGATGAGCGCGTGCGTCACCCGGTGCCGGATGAGCGCGTCGGCCAGGTGCTCGCCCAGCAGCGGCCCGGCGGGCGGCACCACCAGCGCCGCGCCCGCGGGCAGCGCCAGGCACAGCTCCAGCACCGAGGCGTCGAAGCTGGGGGAGGAGAACAGCAGCACCCGGTCGCCCGGCCCGCAGTCCAGGTGCGCGATCTCGGCCGCGGCGAAGGCGGGCAGCCCGGCGTGGGTGACCACGACGCCCTTGGGCCGCCCGGTGGACCCGGAGGTGTAGATGACGTACGCCGGGTGCTCGGGCCGCACCTCGACCCGGGGGGCGTGGTCGGGCCGGTCCGCCGCGGTGGTCGCGTCCAGCTCGATCGTCGGCACGTCCACCCCGTCAACCAGGCCGGGGGCGGTGATGAGCAGCAGCGGGTCGGCGTCGGCGAGCATGAACCGGATCCGCTCCGCGGGGTAGGCCGGGTCGATCGGCAGGTAGGCCGCGCCCGCCTGCCACACGGCGAGCTGCGCCACCACCATCTCCACCGACCGCGGCAGCGCCAGCGCGATGACCGACTCCGGCCCGGCGCCCCGCTCCACGAGCAGGTGCGCCAGCCGGTTGGCCCTGGCCGCCAGCTCGCCGTAGGTCACCTCGCCCTGCTCGCCCACCAGCGCGGACCGATCCGGGTCCTGGGCGGCGATGCGCTCGGTGATCAGCCCGTCCGCGGCCGCCGCGGCCCCGCTCCACTGCGCCACCAGCGCGCGGTCGGCGGGCGGGCGCAGGTCCAGCGCGCCCAGCGGGGTCTCCGGGTGGTCCACCAGCGTCTCCAGCAGCGACACCACGTGCTCGCACAGCCGCTGAGCGCTGTCCGCGCCCACCAGGTCGGGGTCGTAGCCCAGCTCGATGCCCAGCCGCTCGCCAGGCGCGGCGACCAGCGTCAGCGGGTAGTTGGTGGTCTCCCGCGCGTCGAGGTCGCGCAGGCGCGGACCGGACTCCTCCTGGGTGACCGGGTAGTTCTCGAACACCACGATGCTGTCGAAGGCCGCCACGCCCGCGGGCAGGTCGCTCCCGGCCTGCGCGACGGCCGGGGAGACGTGCTGGGCCGCGCGCGCCGCGGCCTGGTCGGCCTGCAGCGCCCGCAGCCACGCCACGACCGGCTGCTCCCCGGGCACGCGCACCCGCACCGGCAGCGTGGTGATGAAGATGCCGGTGATCCGGTCGACGCCGGGCAGGTCGGCGGGCCTGCCCGCGGCCGTCGCCCCGAAGCAGATGTCGCGGTGGCCGCTGTGCGCCGCGAGCAGCAGCGCCCATGCGCCTTGGACCAGCGCGTTCACCGTGAGCTGGTGCCTGCGGGCGAACGCGGTCAGCGCCGCGGTGCGCTCGGCCCCCAGCTCGGCGGCCACCCACCGGGCGGAGCGGGCGGCGTGCTCCGGGCCCGGCAGGCGGTCCAGCGGCAGCGGGGTCGGCTCGGCGAACCCGGCCATCACCGTCCGCCAGTGCTCCGCCGCCCGCTCGGCGTCCTGGCTGGACAGCCAGTGCAGGTAGTCGCGGAACGGCGGCCGGTCGGCGGGGGCGGGGGTCCGGCCCGCGCGCAGGGCGGTGTAGGCGGCGAGCACGTCGCCCAGCACGTGGAAGACGCTCCAGCCGTCCAGCAGCACGTGGTGGAACGTCCAGAGCACCCGCACCTCGGTCGGCGACAGCCGGGCCAGCGCCACCCGCAGCAGCGGCGGCGCGGTCACGTCGATGCCGCACGCCTTGTCGGCGGCCAGCAGCTCCGCCAGCAACTCGGCGTCGTCGCCGCCGGTCCAGTCCAGCTCGGTGACCGGCAGCTCCACTTCCCGGTGCACGACTTGCACCGGGTCGGGCAGCCCGTCCCAGGCGACGGCGGTGCGCAGCACGGGGGTGTGCGCGACGACGTGCCGCCACGCCGCCGCCAGCGCGCCCAGGTCGTCGGCCGCCACGACGAAGGTCACCTGCTCGACGTAGACGCCCTGCTCGGCCTGCGCGACGCCGTGGTAGACCATGCCCGCCTGCATCGGCGTCAGCGGGAGGATGTCCTCCACCGCGCGCCCCCCGGTCAGCGAGTCCACTTGCGACTGGTCGAGCCGGACGAGCGGGAAGTCCGAGGGCGTGTGCCCGCCCCCGCCCATCCCGATCATCCGCCGCAGCGCCGCCGCGGTCTGCTCGGCCAGGCCCGCCACGGTCTCGGCGCGGTGCACCTCGGTCGAGTACATCCACGTGATGCCGAGCCGGTCGCCCTCGACCCGGGCCACGACGTCGAGCAGGTGCGGCCTGCTCGACGTGGGGCCCACATCGGACCCCAGCGACCCCACCTCGGCCACCAGCCCACCGGTGACGGCGGACCAGTCGAACCGGCCCAGGTAGTTGAACCCCACCGCCGGGTCGGCGACCTCGGGGAACTCCCCGGCCAGGTGCCGCAGCACGCCGTAGCCGATGCCGTTGCGCGGGATGGCCCGCAGGGTCTCCTTGGTGGCGCGCAACGCCTCCGCGAGGTCGTCGCGGCGCTCCAGCGCCACCGGGTACATCGTGGTGAACCAGCCCACGGTCCGGGTCAAGTCGGCCCCGGGCACGACGTCCTCGCGCCCGTGGCCCTCGACCTCGACCACCACCCGGTCCCGCCCCGCCCAGCGGGTGAGCACCGACCCGACCGCGGTGAGCAGCACGTCGTTGACCCGCGCGTGGTAGGCGGCGGGCACGTCGCGCAGCAGGGCGGCGGTCTCCTCGGCGTCGAGCCACACCGTGGTCTCCGCGGTCGAGGCCACCGAGTTCGCCCCGGCCAGGTCCACCGGCAGGGCGGCGTCCCCGGCGACCACCGAGCGCCAGTACGGCGCCTCGTCGGCGAAGTCGCCCGCGTGCGCGAGCAGGCCGCGCGCCCAGTCGCGGAACGCCGTCGTCCGCCTGCCCAGGTCGACGCGCTCGCCCGCCAACGCCTGCCGGTAGGCGATGTCGAGGTCTTCGAGCAGGATGCGCCACGACACGCCGTCGACCACCAGGTGGTGGATGCCCAGGCGCAGCACCGATCCCGACAGCTCGGCGCTGACCAGCTTGCCCGCGCCGAGGTCGTAGCCGCCGCCGGTCACCGGGCGGTCGTCCGGCCCCGCGTTGTGCTGCCGCCACCCGGACGGCTCGCGGGTGTAGCGCATCCGCAGGGCGTCGTGGTGCTCCACGAGCGCGCGCAGGGCGGTGTCGAGCGCGGCCGGGTCGAAGCCGGGGGTGAGGGTGAGCGCGATCGACTGGTCGAACCGGGTCGGGTCCGCGCCGATGGTGTCGAAGAACCAGCGCTGCACCGGGGTCAGCGGCGCGTCCCCGGTGACCGGGCCGTCGTCGCCCGCGGCGGCCAACGGCTGGGCGACCGCGGCGAGCCCGGCCACGGTCGGGTGGTCGAACACGTCCCGCGGGGTGATCCGCAGCCCGTGCGCGCGGGCCCGGGTGACCACCTGGATGCTGAGGATGGAGTCGCCGCCGAGGGCGAAGAAGTCGTCGGTGACCCCGACGGCCACCCCGAGCACCCCCGCCCACACCTCGGCCAGCGCGGCCTCGGCGGGCGTGCGCGGGGCCACCCGGGCCGCGGCGGGCGCCTCGGCGGCGGGCTCGGGCAGCGCGCGGCGGTCGACCTTGCCGTTGGCGGTGAGCGGGAACTCCGCCATCGGCACGATCGCGGCGGGCACCAGGTAGTCCGGCAGCCGCTCGGCCGCGAACTCGGCCAAGCCGCCCGCGTCGCCGACCACGTAGGCGATGAGCCGCTTGGCCCGGCCGTCGGCGCGCACCACCACGACCACCTGGCGCACCCCGGGGTGCTCGGCCAGCACCGCCTCGACCTCGCCCGGCTCGACCCGGAAGCCGCGGATCTTCACCTGGTCGTCCACCCGGCCCAGGAAGCGCAGCTCGCCCTCGTCGGTCCAGGCGACCACGTCCCCGGTCCGGTACAGCCGCTCGCCGGGCGCGCCGAACGGGTCGGCGACGAACCGGGCCGCGGTGAGCCCGGGCCTGCCCAGGTAGCCGCGGGCCAGCCCGCTGCCGCCCAGGTGCAATTCGCCCGGCGCGCCGATCGGGACCGGCCGCAGGTCGGCGTCGAGCACGTGCGCCCGCACCCCGGCCAGCGGCGCGCCGATCGGGATGACCTCGGGCGGCTGCCCGGGGATGCGGTAGGCGGTGGCGAAGGTCGTCGTCTCGGTCGGCCCGTAGCCGTCCACCACGGTCAGCCCGGGGCAGGCGTCGAGCACCGCGCGCACCGACGCGGCGGGCACCACGTCGCCGCCGGTCCACACCTCGCGCAGCCCGGCCAGGCAGCCGGGGTCGTCCTCGGCGACGACCCGGAACAGTCCGGCGGTCAGCCACAGCCCGTCCACGCCGTGGTCGGCGACCAGCCGCCGCAGCAGCGCCGGGTCCACCTCCTCGGGCGGGGCGACGGCGACGCGGCCGCCGCGCAGCAGCGGCACCCACAGCTCGTAGGTGGTGGCGTCGAAGGCCAGCGGGGAGTGCAGGAGCACGCAGCCGTGCCCGGCGAAGCGGTCGTCGGCGGCCAGCGCGGCGATGTCGCGGTGCCGCACCGCCACGCCCTTCGGCGTGCCCGTCGATCCGGAGGTGAACATGACGTAGGCCAAGCTGTCCGGCGCGATCTCCACCGCAGGTGGTCCCACCGGCCGGTCGTCGAGGTCATCGACCCGCACCGCGGTGCCGATCTCGGCGGCCACCGACGCCCACGCCCGGTCGGTGAGCACGATCCGCGCGCCTGCCTGCCCGACCAGCTCGCGCAGCCGCGTGCGCGGGGCGCGGGTGTCCAGCGGGAGGTAGGCGCCGCCCGCCTTGAGCACCGCCAGCTCGGCGACGACGACCTGCGGCGAGCGGTCCATCAGCAGCGCGACCGGCTCCTCGGCGGCGATTCCGCGCAGCTCGCGCGCCAGCCGGTTCGCCCGCGCGTCCAGCTCCGCGCGCGACCAGGACAACTCGTCGGCGACCACCGCGGTGGCGTCCGGGTCCGCGGCGAGCACCCGCGCCCACCGGTCGGTGACGGTCTCCGGCTCGGGCTCCGGGGTCGGGGCCAGCGCCGCGCGCTGGGCGTCGGTGAACACCGGCAGCGCGTCCAGCGGCGTGCTCGGGTCGGTGGCGATGGCGGTCAGCAGCAGCCGGAGGTGGTCGGCCAGCCGCGCCGCGGTGGCCGCGTCGAACAGGGCCGGGTCGTGGTCGATGTCCAGCACCAGGGTGTCCCCGGGTCGCGCGACGACGCTGATCGGGTAGTTGGTCGGCTCGTCGTCGCTGCTCTCCACCAGCCGCACGCCGGTGGCGGCTAGCGCGTCGCCGTCGAACGGGTAGTTCTCGAACACCACGATGCTGTCGAACAGGTTCGCCCCCGCGGGCACGTCGCTCCAGGCGCGCAGCCTGCTCAGCGCCGCGTAGTCGTAGCGGCGGGCCTCGGCCTGGCGGGTCTGCACCTCGGCCAGCCACTCGGCGACCGGCACGCCGCGGCGCACCCGCAGCCGGGTGGGCACGGTGTTGATGAACAGGCCCACCATCGACTCCACCCCGGGCAGGTCCGGCGGCCGCCCCGACACCGTGGTGCCGAACACCACGTCGTCGCGGCCGCTGAACCGCGCCAGCAGCAGGCCCCACGCGCCCTGCACGACCGTGCTGACGGTGAGCCCGTGCCGCTGGGCCTGCGCCCGCACCAGCTCGGAGACGTCGGCGGGCAGCTCCAGCCGGGCGGTGCGGCTCGACGCGGCCCGGTGCGCGCCCGCCGGGCGGCGGTCGAACGGCAGCGGCGTCGGCTCGGCGACCCCGGCCAGCTCGGCCCGCCAGAACCGCTCGGCCTCGCTCTGGTCGCGCTCGGCCAGCCAGGCCAGGTAGTCCCGGAACGGCCTGCGCCGCGCGGGCTCGCCGCCCGCGTACCGGGTGCACACCTCGCCGAACACCTCGGCGGCGCTCCAGCCGTCGAGCAGCACGTGGTGGAAGGTCCACACCACCACGGCCCGCCCGCCCGGCTCGGGCGCGATCGCCACCCGCAGCAGCGGCGGCGCGGTGATGTCGATGCCCCGCGCGCGGTCGGCGGCGAGGAAATCGGCCAGCGCGGCGGCCCGGTCCTGCCCGGACCAGTCCAGCACCTCGACCGGCAGCTCCACGTCCCCGCGCACGACCTGCAGCGCGCCCTCCCACACCTGCGTGCGCAGCACCGGGTTGGCCGCGACCGTGTCCCGCCACGCCGTCGCCAGCGCGTGCGGGTCGTCGATGCCGTCGAGGGTCAGCACGACCTGATTGAAGTAGGCGTCGGTGTCCAGCGAGTGGAAGACCATGCCCTCCTGCATGGGCGTGAGCGGGTAGACGTCGTCCACCGCGCCCGCCAGGGAGTCCACTTGGGACTGGTCGAGCCGGGCCAGCGGGAAGTCCGACGGCGTGCGCCCGCCCGCGCCCGGTTCGGCGCAGTGGGCGACGATCCCGCGCAGCGCGGCCAGCAGCCCCTCGGCCAGGCCGCGCACGGTCTCGGCGCGGTGGCGGTCGCGGTCGTGGTACCAGGTGAACTCCAGCTCGCCGTCGCGCACCTGGGCGACGATGTCGAGCTGGTGCGGGCGCGGCATGCCCGGGTGGGCGTGCCCGCCGAGGCCGCCGTCGAACTGGCCCAGGTAGTTGAAGCTGATCCGCGGCGCCGCGCCGGGCAGCGCCCGCGCCAGGTGGCGCAGCGCGCCGTGGCCGATGCCGCGGCCGGGGACGGCCCGCAGGTGCTCCTTGGTCGCCTTGAGCGCGCTCGCCCAGTCCGGGTGCGCGTGCAGCTCGACCGGGTAGATGGTGGTGAACCAGCCGACCGTGCGGGACAGGTCGACGGCCGCGTCGACCGCGTCCTCCTCGCGGCCGTGGCCCTCCAGGTCGACCAGCACCCGGTCCCGGCCGGTCCAGCCGGTGAGGACGTGGCCGAGGGCGGCCAGCAGGGCGTCGTCCACGCGGGTGCGGTAGACGGCGGGCACGTCGTTGAGCAGCGCCCGGGTCGTCGCCGCGTCCAGCCGGGCCGCCACCTCGCACATCGTGGCCACGGTCCCGGTCCCCGACCCGTCGACGGGTAGCTCGGGATCGGCGTCGATGCCGCGCCAGTGGTCGAGTTCGCCGCTGAAGTCGCGCTCCCGCAACGCCTGCGCCCAGTCGCGGAAGGAGGTGGTCTTGGCCGGGAGCCGGATCGGCTGCCCGCTCGTGGCCTGCGCGTACGCCGTCGCCAGGTCCTCGACGATGATCCGCCACGACACGCCGTCGACCACCAGGTGGTGGATGACCAGCACCAGCTCCGCGTCGGGCAGCAGCGCGGCGCGCAGCAGGGGGCCGTCGGCGAGGTCGAGCCGCTCGGCGAGCGCCCGCGCGACCGCCTCCGGCTCGCCGCAGGCCTCCTCGACGTCGACCGGCTCGGGCGCGGTGCCGTGCTGGCGCCAGCCGTCGCCGTCGCGGGTGAACCGCATGCGCAGCGCGTCGTGGTGCTCGACCACCGCGTTCACCGCGCGGCGCACGGCGTCCCGGTCCGGCCCCAGGTGCAGCGTCATGGCCTGGGTGAACTGGCCGTGGTCGGGGTTGGGGGCGTCGAGGAACCAGAGCTGGATCGGGGTCAGCGGCGCGGGCCCGGTGACCGGGCCCTGGTCGGCGGGGGTGTCGGCCAGCGGGGTCGCGCGGGCGGCGAGCGCGGCCAGCGTCGGGTGGGTGAAGACCTCCCGCGCGGTCAGCGCCAGACCGGCCGAGCGGGCGCGGGAGACCATCTGGATGCTCAGGATCGAGTCGCCGCCCAGCTCGAAGAAGTTGTCCAGCGCGCCGACCCGGTCCGCGCCGAGCAGGCCCGCCCAGATCTCGGCCAGCACGCGCTCGGCGTCGGTGCCCGGCTCGACGTGCCGCTCCGCCGACGACCAGTCCGGCTCGGGCAGGGCGCGGACGTCCACTTTGGCGTTCGCGGTCAGCGGCAGCGCGGCCAGCGGCACCAGCGCGGCGGGGACCATGTAGTCCGGCAGCGCGGCGGCCAGGAACTCGCGCAGCGCCACCGGGTCGGCGGTGCGGCCGTCGGCGGGCACGACGTAGCCGACCAGCCGGGTCCGGCCCCCGTCGCGGTGCGCGACGACGACCGCCTGGGCGAGGTCGGGGTGGCGGCCGAGCACGGCCCCGATCTCGCCGGGCTCGATGCGGAACCCGCGCACCTTGACCTGGTCGTCGACCCGGCCGAGGAAGTGCAGGTCCCCGTCGGCCGACCACCGCACCACATCGCCCGTGCGGTACATCCGCCCGCCCGCGGCGAACGGGTCGGCCAGGAAGCGGTCCGCGGTGCGGCCCGGCTGGCCGAGGTAGCCCCGGGCCAGCCCGGCCCCGGCGAGGAACAGCTCGCCGGGCGCGCCGATCGGGACCGGCCGCAGGTCGGCGTCGAGCACGTAGGCGCGCATGCCGTCCAGCGGCCTGCCGATCGGCACGTTCTCCGGGACCTCGCCCGTCATCGGGTGGCAGGTGGCGAACGTGGTGGTCTCGGTCGGCCCGTACACGTCCACGGCGGTCAGCCCCGGGCAGGCGGCCAGCACCGCCCGGATGGCCGCGGCGGGCACCACGTCGCCGCCGGTCCACACCTCGCGCAGCCCCGCCATGCAGCCCGGGTCCTCCTGGGCCAGCACCCGGAACAGGCCTGAGGTGACGAACATCCCGGTGACCCCGTGCTCGGCGACCAGCCGCCGCAGCAGCACCGGGTCGAGGTCGCCGGGCGGGGCGACGGCGACCCGCCCGCCGCGCAGCAGCGGGGCCCAGATCTCGTAGGTGGTGGCGTCGAAGGCCAGCGGGGAGTGCAGCAGCACGCAGTCGTGCGGGGCGAACCGGTGCTCGGCGGCGAGGGCGGCGATGTCGGCGTGCCGGACGGCCACCCCCTTCGGCGTGCCCGTCGACCCCGAGGTGTACATGACGTACGCCAGGTTCTCCGGGGCGATCGCCACCGCTGGCGCTTCGGCGGACTCACCGGCCAGCGTCGGGTCATCGACGCGCACCACGTGGTTCCACTCGTAGTCCCGGTCGGTCACGACCACGCGCGCGCCTGCCGCGGCCAGGAGGTCGTGCTGGCGGGACAGCGGGGCCCGCGCGTCCATCGGGAGGTAAGCCGCGCCCGCGGTGAGCACGGCCAGCTCGGCGACCACGACCTCGGGCGAGCGGTCCAGCAGCAGCCCGACGGGCTCCTCCGGCCGCACCCCGAGCGCGAGCAGCCGGTGCGCCAGCCGGTTGGCGCGCTCCGCCAGCTCCGCGGTGGTCATCGATCCGCTGTCGGAGACCACGGCGGGGGAGTCGGGCGCGGTCCGGACGCGCTCGGCGAACACCTGCGGGACCGTCCCCGCCGGGGCGGCCTCCGCCCCGCCCTGCCACCCGGTCAGCTGCGCGCGCTCGTCGGCGTCGAGGACGGGGATCTCCAGCGCGGGCCGGTCCGGGTCGGCGGCCATGCCGCGCAGCAGGGTCAGCAGCCTGCCCGCCAGGCGCCGGGCGGTGGCCGCGTCGAAGAGGGCGGGGTCGTAGCCGATGGTCACGCCCAGCTCCGCGCCCGGGTAGACCACCGCGCTCAGCGGGTAGTTGGTCGTCTCCACCCCGGTCAGCTCGTGCAGCCCGTGCTCGGTGACCGAGTAGTTCTCGACCACGAGGATGCTGTGGAACAGCGGCTCGGGCAGGCCGGTGCCCGCCCGGACGCGGGCGGGCGGCAGGTAGTCGTACCGCTGGGCGCGGGCCTGCTCGTCCTGCAGGGCGCGCAGCCACGGCAGCAGCGCGTCGCCGGGGGAGACCCGGACGCGGGTGGGGATGGTGGTGATGAACATGCCCACCATCGACTCCACGCCCGCCAGCTCGGCGGGTCTGCCGGAGACGGTGGTGCCGAACAGCACGTCCCGCTTGCCCAGGTCGTGGTGGGCCAGCATGAGCGCCCACGCGCCGCGCAGGACGGTGCCCAGGGTCAGGCCGTGCCGCTGGGCGAAGGCGGTGAGCGCGGCGGTGGACCCCGCGTCGAGGCGGACGTCCTCCCGGCCGCTCGACCGCGCCTCGTGGCCCTGGGTGGGCTGGCGGTCGAAGGGCAGCCCGGTCGCGTCGGTGATCCCCGCCAGCGCCTCGCGCCAGTACGCCTCGGCCGCGGCGTGGTCCTGCTCGGCCAGCCAGGCGAGGTGGTCGCGGAACGGCGGCCGCTCGGGGACGCCGTCCCCGCGCAGCGCGGCCAGCACGTCGGACAGGACGTGGAACAGGCTCCAGCCGTCCAGCAGCACGTGGTGGAACGTCCACAGCACCCGCACCCGCGTCGGCGACAGGCGCGCGATGGCGACCCGGGTGAGCGGGGCGGTGGCCAGGTCGACGCCCTCGGCGCGGTCGGCGGCCAGCAGCCGCTCCCGCTCGGCGGCCTGGTCGAGGCCGGTCCAGTCGAGCAGCCGCACCGGCAGCCGCACCCCGCGCCGGATGCGCTGCAGCGGTTCGGCCACGCCCTCCCACACCAGCTCGGCGCGCAGCGCGGGCGTGCGGTCGACCACGGTCTGCCACGCCCGGGCCAGCGCGCCGGGGTCGGGCACGTCGTCGAGCACGAAGTCGATCTGCTGCAAGTAGGCGCCAGAGCCCCGGTGGAAGGCCATGCCCGCTTGGGCGTGGGTCAGCGGGAACAGGTCCTCGACGTCCCGCCCGTCGCCCACCAGCTCGTCCACTTGGGATTGGGTGAGGCGCGCGAGCGGGTAGTCGGCGGGCGTGCGGCCGCCGTGCTCGGCGCAGTGGGCGATGATCTCGGCGAGCGCGGCGGTCAGCGCATCGGCCAGGCGGGCGACGGTGGCCTCGTCGTGCACGCCGGGGGAGTAGAACCAGGTGGCCGACAGCTCGCCGGACTCGACCTTGGCCACCACGTCGAGCAGGTGCGGGCGCCGGGCGTCCGGGTGGGTGACCAATTCCAGCGGGCGTTCGACCCCGGTGACGAGCCCGGCGGTGTCGGGCAGGTCGGATTGGCCGAGGTAGTTGAAGCTGATCAGCGGCTCGGCGACGGCCGGGAGGTCCTTCGACAGGTGGCGCAGGGCGCCGTAGCCGATGCCGTGGTGGGGGATCGCCCGCAGGTCTTCCTTGGTGGCCTTGAGCGCGGTCGCCCAGTCGGCGTGCCCGCGCACGGCGACCGGGTGCATCGCGGTGAACCAGCCGACCGTCCGGGACAGGTCGAGGTCGGGGATCAGGTCGTCCTCGCGGCCGTGGCTCTCCACGGTGACCGGCACCGCGTCGCGGCCGGTCCAGTCGGCCAGCACCCGGCCGAGCGCGGCGAGCAGGACGTCGTTGATCCGCGTGCGGTAGGCGTCGGGGACCTCGTGCAGCAGCGCCGCGGTCTGCTCCCGGGTCAGGCGTGTGGTGACCTCGCGGGTTCCGATGGGGTCGCCCGGGTGGTCGACGGGCAGCGCGGGGTCGAGCTGCGACCACTGCTCGCCCAGGAACCCGCCCGCCTGGGCGTGCGCGGCCAGGGCGTGGGCCCAGTCGCGGAAGGACGTGCTCTTGGCGGGCAGGCGCACCGGCTCGCCGCGCCGGAGCTGGGCGTAGGCGGTGCCGAGGTCTTCGAGCAGGATCTGCCACGACACGGTGTCGACCACGAGGTGGTGGATCGCCAGCTCCAGGCTCGACCCGGTGAGCCGGGCGCTGAGCATCGGCCCGGTGGCCAGGGTGATGGTGGCGTCCAGCGGGTCGGCGGTCTCGGTGGCCGCGGTGTGCTGGCGCCATGCGCCGTCGACGTTCTCGAACCGCGTGCGCAGCGCGTCGTGGTGGTCGACCAGGGCGGTGAGCGCGGCGCGCAGGGTGTCGAGGTCGACATCGGGGGTGAGAGCCAGGGTGATCGTCTGCGCGAAGTGGTCCGGGTGGTTGTTGGTCTCAAACAGCCAGTGCTGGACCGGGGTCAGCGGCGCGTCGCCGGTCACCCGGCCCTGGTCGGCGCGGACCGCGGCGGTGACGTGCGGGGCCAGCGCGGCGATCGTCTGGTGGGTGAACAGGTCCCGGGACACCACGCGCAGCCCGCGCTCCCTGGCCCGCGCCGCGACCCGCAGCCCGAGGATGGAGTCGCCGCCGAGCAGGAAGAAGTTGTCGTGCACGCCGACCCGCTCGACGCCCAGCACCGCCGCCCAGACCTCGGCGAGCACGCGCTCGGTCTCCGTGCGCGGGGCGACGTGGTCGGTGCCTGCGGCGAAGTCGGGCGCGGGCAGGGCGGCGCGGTCGAGCTTGCCGTTGGGGGTCAGCGGCAGCGCGTCGAGCCCGACCACCGCGGCGGGGACGAGGTAGTCCGGCAGCGACCGGGCGAGGAAGCCGCGCAGCCCGGCCGGATCGGCTGAACCGACCACATAGGACACCAGCCGCCGGTGCCCGCCGTCGTCGCGGACCACGGTGACGGCCTCGCGGACCTCGTCGTGGCGCACCAGGGCGGCGTCGACCTCGCCCAGCTCGACCCGGAAGCCGCGGATCTTGACCTGGTGGTCGGCGCGGCCCAGGTAGACCAGCTCGCCCTCGGCGCTCCAGCGGACCACGTCGCCGGTGCGGTACATCCGCGCGCCCGGCCCGCCGTGCGGGTCGGCGACGAAGCGGCTCGCGGTCAGGCCGGGCTGGTTGAGGTAGCCCCGGGCCAGGCCGCGCCCGCCCAGGTACAGCTCGCCGGGGACGCCGACCGGGACCGGCCGCAGGTCGTCGTCGAGCACGTACGCGCGGGCGCCGGTGATCGGCCTGCCGATGGGCACGGTGCCCGCGATGTCGTCGCCCGCGAACCAGGCCGTGGCGTACACGGTGGCCTCGGTGGGGCCGTAGATGTTGGCGATGCGCGCCCCGGGCAGCGCGTCGGCGACCTGCCGGGCGACGTGCGGGGTCAGCGCCTCGCCCGCCAGCACCACCAGCGACGGGCGCGCCGCCAGCCCGCCGCCAGCCAGGAGCTGGGTGAACGCCGACGGCACGCCGCTGATCAGGCTGGCCCCGGCCGCCGCGCCCTCGCCGAGCGCCAGCACGTCCCTGACCAGCTCGACGCACCCGCCCGACAGCAGCGGGCCGAAGATCTCGAACACCGAGACGTCGAAGTTGAGCGAGGTCGACGCGGCCACCCTGGACAGGGCGGGGCCCGTTTCGGCGGCGGCCCACGCGGCGAGGTCGGCGGCCGCGGTGTGCGGGACCACGACGCCCTTGGGTCGGCCGGTGGAGCCGGAGGTGTGGATGACGTAGGCGGGCTGGTCCGGCCGCACGCGCGCGGGCAGCGGGTCGGGGGAGTGCCCGGACAGGTCGAGCCGGGAGGGGGCGAGCACGGTGCCCGGCAGCCCGTCGGCCTCGCTGAGGATGAGCGCCGGGCGGGTGTCGGCGAGCAGCGCGGCGATGCGCTCGGCCGGGTAGGCCAGGTCGATCGGCTGGTAGGCCGCGCCCGACTTCAGCACGGCCAGCAGCGCCACCACGAGTTCCGGCGTGCGCGGCAGCGCGACCGCCACGAACCGCTCCGGGCCCGCGCCGCGCGCCACCAGCTCCCGCGCGAGCCGGTTGGCTCGCTCGGCCAGCTCCCGGTAGGTCAGCTCCGTCCCGTCGCACGCCACCGCGACGGCATCCGGGGTGCGTGCGACCTGCTGGTCGAACAGCTCCGGGAGCACGGCGTCGGTCGCGGGCGCGACCGGCGGGTTCCACTCCTCCAGCACCCGCGCCCGCTCGTCGTCGGCCAGCGCGGACAGCTCGCCGAGCCGCGCGCCCGGGGCCTCGGCGAAGGCCGCCAGCAGCCGGGCGAGGTGCGCGGCGATGCGGTCGACCGTCGCGGGCTCGAACAGGGCGGTGTCGTACTCCACGACCAGATCGAGGGTGTCGGCGCGCGGGGTGAACTCGAAGACCAGGTCGAACCGGGCCGCCGGGCGGGGCAGGGGGCGCTCGGCCACCCGCAGCCCGGCGACCTCCCGCGGCCCGGGCTCGGGCTGCTGGAGCAGGACCAGCGCCTGCACCAGCGGCGTACGCGCGGCGTCGCGCGCCGGCTTGAGCTCTTCCACCAGCCGGTCGAACGGCACGATGGCGTGGCCGAACATCTCCAGCACGGTCTCCCGTACCGCGGCGATGAGGTCGGACACCGTTCCCCGTCTATCCACTCTGGACCGCAGCACCACGGTATTGACGAAGAACCCCAGCAGGTCGTGGACCTCCGGCCGTTCCCGCCCCGCGGTGATCGTGCCGACCGCGACGTCCCGCTGGCGGGTGTAGGTGGACAGCAGCACCTGCACGGCGGCGGTGAGCACGGTGAACAGCGACGCCTGCTCGGCCCGCGCCAGCCCGGCCAGCGCCTCGGCCAGCGGGGCGCCCAGGTCGACGCGGTGGGCCGCGCCCGCCCGCGAGCGGACCGGCGGCCGGGGGTGGTCGGTCGGCAGGTCGAGCACCGGCAGCCCGGCGAGGTCCGCGCGCAGCCGCCGCAGGTGCGGCTCCAGCGCGTCGTCGGTCAGCCGGGCGTGCTGCCACGCGCTGAAGTCGCGGTAGGTCACCGCGAGCGCGGGCACGTCCGGCTCGTCGCCGTCGACGGCGGCGCGGTAGTGCTCCAGCAGCTCCTCGACCAGCAGCCGCACCGACCAGCCGTCGGTGACGATGTGGTGCTGGACGACCAGCAGCACGTGGTCTTCCGGGCCGTCGGCGAGCAGGACCGCGCGCGTCAGCGGGCCGGTCTCCAGGTCGAACGGCGTGCGGAGCTCGTCGGTCATCGCCTGCTCGCGGTCCGCGGGCGTGCTCACGCGCAGCGGCAGGGCGGCGTCGGGGGAGACGATCTGGTAGCCGTCGCGGAACGTCGTGCGCAGCGCTTCGTGCCTGCGCGCCACCGCCTTCAGGGCCTCGCGCAAGGCGGCGACCTCCAGCGCGCCCGCGAGGTGGACGGCGACGCCGGTGTTGTACTCGGTCGAACCGGGGTCGGCGCGGTCGAGCAGCCACAGCCTGCGCTGCGCGGCCGAGAGGGGCACCGGGCCCGCGGCGGGCTCGATCGGCTCCGCTGCCGCGGACCCGCCCACCAGCTCGGCCAGGGCGGCGGGCGTGCGGGCCTGGAACACCTCCCGCGGGCCGACGCCGAGTTCGGCCGCGATCCGGGTCGCCAGGATGGAATCGCCGCCGACGGCGAGGAAGTCGTCGTCGACGCCCACCTCCGGCAGCCCCAGCATCCGCGCCCACACCGCGGTCACGGCGGCCTCCGCAGCCGTCCGCGGGCGTGCGGTCGTGGTCTGCCAGACCGGCTCGGGCAGCGCCGAGCGGTCCAGCTTCCCGTTGGGTGACAACGGGAACGCCGCCAGGCCGACGACCGCAGCGGGCACCAGGTGCGCGGGGAGCACCTGCGCCAGCCGCTCCCGCAGCCCGGCGCCGTCGGTTCCCACCACGTAGGCCACCAGGCGCTTGAGGCCGCTGGCGTCCGCGCGGGCCACCACGACCGCGTCCCGCACGCCCGGCTGCTCGCGCAGCACGGCCTCCACCTCGCCGGGCTCGACCCGGAAGCCGCGGATCTTCAGCTGGTGGTCGACGCGGCCGAGGAACCGCAGCTGCCCGTCGTCGCCGCGGCGCACGAGGTCGCCCGTGCGGTACATCCGGGTGCCGGGGGCGCCGTAGGGGTCGGCAACGAACCGCTGCGCGGTCAGCCCGGGCTTGCCCAGGTACCCGCGGGCGAGGCCGTCACCCGCGACGTACAGCTCGCCGGTGTCGGCCGGGCGCAGGTCGGCGTCGAGCACGTAGACCCGCGTGCCCGGGATCTGCGTGCCAATCGGCACGTCGCCATCGGGGCCGCCGGGGGAGAGCGGCTCGCTCCAGGTGGCGACGACGGTCGCCTCGGTCGGCCCGTAGGCGTTGATCATGCGTCGGCCCGGGGCCCAGCGCCGGACCAGGTCCGGCGGGCAGGCGTCCGCGCCGACGACCAGCGTCCGCAGGTGCGGCAGGTCCACCGGGTCGACGGTGGCCAGGGCGACCGGGGGGATCAGCGTGTGGGTGATGCGCTCGCGCCCCAGCACCGCAGCGAGGTCCGCGCCGAGCAGCGGGCCCGGTGGCGGCACGACCATCGTCGCCCCCGCGGCCAGCGCCAGGCACAGCTCCAGCACGGCGGCGTCGAAGCTGGGGGAGGAGAACAGCAGCACCCGGTCGCCGCGGCCCGCCTGGAAGTGCTCGGCCTCGGCCGCGGCGAAGGCCGCCAGCCCGGCGTGGGTGACGACGACGCCCTTGGGCCTGCCGGTGGACCCCGAGGTGTAGATGACGTAGGCCGGGTGCGCCGCCTCGGTCGCCACCGCGGGCATCCCCGGCTCGGTGCTGCCGTCGAGCAGCAGCACCGGCGCAGCGCAGTCGGGCGGCGTCCGGTCGGCGGCGGCCACCACCACCGCGGGGGCGGCGTCGGCGAGCATGTGCCGGATGCGCTCGGGCGGGTAGTCCGGGTCGACGGGCAGGAACGCCGCGCCCGCCTTGAGCACGGCCAGCTGGGCGACCACCATCTCCGCCGACCGCGGCAGCGCCAGCGCGACCAGCCGCTCCGGGCCGACGCCCAGCGCCAGCAGCCGCCGCGCGAGCCCGCCCGCCGCGGCGTCGAGCTCGGCGAAGGAGAGTTCGCCGCCCGGGTGCCGCAGCGCGGGCGCGTCCGGGGTGTCCGCGACCCACCCGGCGAGGAAATCCGCCAGCCGGGCACCGTCCCGAGTCGTCATCGGTGAGCCTTTCGAGAACAGGGGGTATCGCCCGCTCGGCCACGGGGCGACCGGCAGTCGAATGGGGTGTTCAGTGGGGCTTTATCGGGTGGCTAGGAAACCTTCCGCGCCACCCGGCCCGCTATTTGCAGCCCGGCGATCGAATTGTCGGAGCCGGCGAGGAACAATCCCGTCTGCACGCGCTCCCCGGAGTCCGGGTCGCACAGCGCGAACACGCCGTCGTGGGACAGGACCAGCCGCGCCGAGGGGGCGTCGTCGACCACCAGCACCAATTCGGGGCCGCGCGCGACAATGCGGTAGTCGGTGTCGCCGTTGCGGTAGTCGCCCGCGAAACCGGCGACCGACCGCAGCGGCGGACCCTGCGGCTTGGGCGGGCGGTGGTCGCCGACGACCAGCCCGCGCTCGGCCAGCGCGGGCAGCAGGGCGCGCCAGAGGTCGTGGCCGCTGGTGGCGTTGGTGGTGAACCCGACGACGGTGCCGTCCGCGGGGTGCACCCGCAGGTGGCAGGAGGTGCCGTTGGCCATCCCGTCGTGGCCCCACCACGAGGTGGACCCGGTGTCGAAGCGGGCCAGGCTCAGGCCCCAGCCGTCGGCCAGGCCGACCGGCCGGGCGGCGGGCTCGGGCACCAGCATGGCCGCGAAGTCCACCTCGTCGAGCCCGGTGCGCCTGCCCCCCGCCAGCAGCGCGCGGCCCAGCCGCACCAGGTCCTCGGCCGAGCACGCCAGCCCGCCCGCCGCGGCCTGCGCGGCGCCGATGGCCTGGTCGACCGGGCGGACCCGGCCGCCGCCCACGGCGTGGCCGCGCACGACCGGGTGCGAGCCGACGAACCGCGGCGCGATCCCGAGCGGGTCGAGCACCACGGCCGCCACCGCCTCGGCCCAGCTCAGCCCGGTGACCTGCGCGGCGACCGCGCCCAGGATGGTCGACCCGGCGTTGGCGTAGGAGAAGGCGGAGCCGGGCTCGTGCAGCGTGCCGCAGGCGGCGACCGCGCGCAGGTATCGGGGGACGGACTCGGCGACGCCGTCGCCGGGCGGTTCGTTGACCACACCCGAGGTGTGCGTCAGCAGCTGCCGCACCGTCACCCCCGCGATGGGCGTGCCGCGCAGCATGGCGAGGTAGTCCGCGATCGGGGCGTCGAGGTCCACCTCGTCGTCGGCGACCAGCGCCAGGACCAGGACCGCGGTGAACACCTTGGTGATGGAGCCGATGGGGACGGCGGCGTCGGCGCGCAGGGGGGCGCCGGTCTCGTGGTCGGCCACGCCGTCGGTGATGGACCGGACCTGCCCCCCGCGGCAGATCGCCAGTTGCATTCCGGGGGTTCCGGTCTTCTCCCGTAATCGGGGTAAATCAATGTCCAAGAGGTCGAACATGGTCGCGTGGCCCGATGGTTGAAATCCGCCCCCCGCCCTGGGCGCGGACTTGTTGATCGGGCTTCCCTTCCTCTCAGTTAAATGGTTGTCATCAAGCTTTCGCCACCAGCGGACTATACGTCTGGGGACTGCGGTCCGCACAAGCTGACTACCGCCGGTCGCCACCATTTCCCGCACTCCGGAACCGGTGTGGGGCGGGTGCGGTGGACAGAGCGTAAGAAGGTGTCGGGGGCCACATCGCAAGTTCACCCCGTTGCTTGGTTTGAGATCGGGATGCCCGATTCTGCGGAGAGCTGAGTACCGTTCAGTAAACTGCGGGCCGGGCGCGCTGATCAGTGCTGTTGCCCTCTCGGGGGCGAATGTGACAAGTAGTGCCCGGTTGTGCCGACTAGGCCGTTCGTGTGGCTGTGCGAACAGATTTGCCGGTAGCGGGCCAACGGTTGCGACACAATCGCCCACAGTGGCGGTATGTGGTCGACGCACCCGAGCTGACCTGCGCAAACTCGGCATACTGGTAGGCCGATGACTTTGGTCACATAATGGGCAGAGCGTGACGGTCGTGCATTTCTCGGTCCCGAGCAGCCATTACTGGAATGTGTTCGGCCGGATGCGCGCATCGGATGGGCTGACCGGTCTCCGCGGGATGGGCTGCCCGCCGCACCGCGCCGGGCGTGGGGTCGAGCCGGCCTGCTGCCGGGCCCGCTCGGCCGATGAAGATCACGACCGTCGAGCCGGGCGGTGGGCCGCCAAGCCGCCGCAGACTCCACAGAGGACGGTCGCGGGCGTCCGGGCCACCGGTTTCCAGTGAATGCCGCCACCGGCTGGTCGCATTCTGGAAAAGATACCGCGATCGGCGTGGGACAAACGGGTGACGTCAGGTTTCGAGGTATTCGACCGCGGCCCCCACGAGCGCGCCGGATTCGGCGAGCGCGCCCACCGCGGCCGGTTGCGCCGGGATTTCGGTGAGGTGGCCGCCCGCGATCAGGGCGACCGCCCGCTGGCGCCGGGCCACCCACCGCCACGCATCCGGCAGCGGGAGGGGAATGCCATTCAGCAACGGACGTCTGCCTGGCCATTCGAGCGTGATGTGTCCGGTGTCGCCCATTCTGGCCCGCCATCCCGGCGGACGGCGCAGGATGAGCGGGTCGACCCCGCGCAGAACCGGCATGCCCCGCGGCAGCAGGGCGCTGACCAGCGGGTCTTCCAGTCCGCCCGGCGGCTGGTCGGGGGATTCCCCGGCCAGCAGGAGTAGTGCGACGCGATTGTCGGATTCGCCCCAAACCGCGGCGCGGACGTGCAGGAGGGCACGGGCGCTCACGTTTCCCGACGATAGTGATTTCCGCGTTGGCTGCTATGCCCCAGTCGAGTGAAATCGGTGATCGGAGTCGTGGATGCGGACATAAGGAACTAGTTGGCAAATGGGAGGGAGTACGGTTGCCCCGAGCGCCTCATTGCCGCTCGGCAAAGATTCCGTGCCCGTTTTCGGGGAGGGGTGGGGATGGTGGTGTGGTCGTTGCGGGGAGACCCCGGGCAGTCGACCGGGACGCCCGGTGACGCGCTGCTGCGGCTGGGGCTATTCCTGACCAAGGAGGAGAGCACCGACGACCTGCGCGCGGTCTTCCGCGGCGGCGGCGCCGACGGCTTCTACCGGGACCGGTGGAGCCACGACAAGGTGGTCCCCTCCACGCACGGGGTCAACTGCACCGGCTCGTGCCGGTGGAAGGTCTACGTCAAGGACGGGATCATCACCTGGGAGACCCAGGACGTGGACTACCCGTCGATCGGGCCGGACCGGCCGGAGTACGAGCCGCGCGGCTGCCCGCGCGGCGCGTCGTTCTCCTGGTACTCCTACTCGCCGACCCGCATCCGCTACCCCTACGCCCGCGGCGTGCTGGTGGAGATGTACCGGGAGGCCATGCGCGTGCACGGCGACCCGGTGCTGGCCTGGGCGTCGATCGTGGACGACCCGGTGAAGCGGCGGGCCTACCAGCGGGCCAGGGGCAAGGGCGGCCTGGTGCGCGTGCCGTGGGCCGAGGCCGCGGAGCTGGCCGCCGCGGCGCACGTGCACACCATCAAGCGGTACGGCCCCGACCGGGTCGCGGGCTTCTCCCCGATCCCGGCGATGTCGATGGTCTCCCACGCCGTGGGCTCCCGGTTCATGGCGCTGATCGGCGCGCCGATGCTGTCCTTCTACGACTGGTACGCCGACCTGCCGATCGCCTCGCCGCAGGTGTTCGGCGACCAGACCGACGTGCCGGAGTCCGCGGACTGGTGGGACGCGGCGTACCTGATGATGTGGGGCTCCAACATCCCGGTGACCCGCACCCCGGACGCGCACTTCATGGCCGAGGCGCGCTACCGCGGCCAGAAGGTCGTGGTCGTCTCCCCGGACTACTCCGACGCCACCACCTTCGCCGACGAGTGGCTAGCCCCGCACCCGGGCACCGACGCGGCGCTGGCTATAGCGATGGGCCACGTGCTGCTGCGGGAGTTCTTCGTGGATCGGACCGTGCCCGCCTTCGCCGACTACGTGCGCCGCTACACCGACCTGCCGTTCCTGGTCACCCTGGCCACCGCCGACGGCCAGCACGTCCCCGGCCGCTTCCTCAGCGCGGCCGACCTCGGCGACGAGTCGCCCGGGGCGCGGTGGCGGACGGTGCTGGTGGACGAGGCGACCGGCGAGCCGCTGGCCCCCAACGGCTCGCTCGGCTTCCGCTGGGACGGCGAGCCGGGCCGCTGGAACCTCGACCTGGCCGGGGTCACCCCCGCCCTAACCCTCCACGGCAGCGGGGCGCAGACCGCGGCCGTGGCGCTGCCGCGGTTCGACGAGCCCGACGGGACCGGGACGGCCGTGGTGCGCGGCGTCCCGGTGCGCGAGATCGGCGGGCACCTGGTCACCACCGTCTTCGACCTGCTGCTGGCCCAGTACGGGGTGGGCCGCGCGGGCCTGCCCGGGCAGTGGCCCGCCGACTACGCCGACGCCACCGCCCCGGGCACCCCGGGCTGGCAGGAGGAGCTGACCGGCGTCCCGGCCGAGCGGGTGGCGCGCATCGCCCGGGAGTTCGCCGACACCGCGCTGCGCTCCGGCGGCCGGTGCATGATCGTCATGGGCGCGGGCACCAACCACTGGTTCCACTCCGACACGATCTACCGCTGCTTCCTGACCCTGCTGCTGCTCACCGGCTGCCAGGGCCGCAACGGCGGCGGCTGGGCGCACTACGTCGGCCAGGAGAAGGTGCGCCCGCTCACCGGGTGGACCACGCTCGCGGGCGCGCTGGACTGGTGCAGGCCGCCGCGGCAGATGATCGGCACCGGCTATTGGTACACCCACACCGACCAGTGGCGCTACGACGGCCTGACCACCGACGCCCTGACCTGGCCCGGCGCGCCCGGCAGGCTGGCGGGGGCCGCGGTCGCCGACTGCCTGGCCACCGCGACCCGGCTGGGCTGGATGCCGTCCTACCCGACCTTCGACCGCAACCCGCTCGACCTGGCCGAGGAGGCCGTCGGAGCCGGGGTCGACGCGGGCGAGCACGTGCTCGCCGAGCTGCGGGCGGGCAGGCTGGGCTTCGCCTGCGAGGACCCGGACGCGCCGGAGAACTGGCCGCGCGTGCTCACCGTGTGGCGGTCGAACCTGCTGGGCTCCTCGGCCAAGGGCAACGAGTACTTCCTGCGGCACCTGCTCGGCACCGCGTCGAACCTGCGCGCCGAGGAGGTGCCCGAAGCGGCGCGCCCGCGCTCGGTGCGCTGGCGGGAGCAGGCCCCCGAGGGCAAGCTCGACCTGCTGCTGGCGCTGGACTTCCGGCACACCAGCACCACGCTGTTCGCCGACCTGGTGCTGCCCGCGGCCACCTGGTACGAGAAGCACGACCTGTCCAGCACGGACATGCACCCGTTCGTGCACTCCTTCAACGCCGCGGTCGACCCGCCGTGGCAGACCCGCACCGACTTCGACATCTTCCACACCATCGCCGCCCGGTTCAGCGAGCTGGCCAAGACCCACCTCGGCGTGCGGCGGGACGTGGTCGCCACCGCGCTGCTGCACGACACCCCCGGCGAGACGGCCCAGCCCGGCGGCGCGGTCCGCGACTGGCGCGCAGGCGACGGCGAGCCCCTGCCCGGGCGCACCTTCCCCACGCTGACGGTGGTGGAGCGCGACTACCCGGCCGTCGCGGCGAAGCTGGCGACCCTCGGGCCGCTGCTGGACAAGCTCGGCGCGACCGTCAAGGGCTACACCGTCGAGGTCGAGCCGGAGCTGCGCTGGCTGGCCGCCGGCAACGGCGTCGCCGCAGGCGGCCCGGCCGCGGGCAGGCCGCTGATCGACACCGACCAGCGCGCCGCCGACGCGATCCTCGCGCTGTCGGGCACCACCAACGGCAGGCTGGCCGTCGAGGGCTTCCGCGCGGTGGAGGCCCGGGTGGGCAAGCCGCTGGCCGACCTCGCCGAGCACGCCGCCGGGCACCGGGTCACCTTCGCCGACACCCGCTCGCGGCCCGCCTCGGTCACCACCAGCCCGGAGTGGTCCGGCGACGAGTCGGGCGGGCGGCGCTACGCCCCGTTCACCATCAACGTCGAGCGCCTCAAGCCCTGGCACACCCTGACCGGCCGCCAGCACGTCTACCTCGACCACGAGTGGATCGCCGAGCTGGGCGAGCAGCTGCCGGTCTACCGGCCGCCGCTGGACCAGCACCGCATCGCGGGCGAGCCGCGGATCGGGCCCCACGGCCGGGAGGTGGTGGTCCGCTACCTCACCCCGCACTCCAAGTGGTCGATCCACACCGAGTACCAGGACAACCCGCTGATGCTCACCCTCTCCCGGGGCGGGCCCGCGTTCTGGATCAGCCCGCAGGACGCGGCGGCGATCGAGGTGTCCGACAACGACTGGATCGAGGCGGTCAACCGCAACGGCGTCGTCGTCGCCCGGGCGATCGTGTCCCACCGGATGCCGCCGGGCACCGTCTTCCTCTACCACGCCCAGGAGCGCACGGTGAACGTGCCGCGCAGCCAGGAGACCGGCAAGCGCGGCGGCGTCCACAACTCGCTGACCCAGCTGCGCATCAAGCCCACCCACCTCATCGGCGGCTACGCCCAGCAGAGCTTCGCGCTCAACTACCACGGCCCCACCGGCAACCAGCGCGACGAGGTCACCGTGATCCGCCGCCGCTCCCAGGAGGTGACCTACTGATGCGGGTCATGGCGCAGATCGCGATGGTGATGAACCTCGACAAGTGCATCGGGTGCCACACCTGCTCGGTCACCTGCAAGCAGACGTGGACCAACCGGTCCGGCGTGGAGTACGCCTGGTTCAACAACGTCGAGACCAAGCCGGGCCAGGGCTACCCGCGCCGGTACGAGGACCAAGACCGCTGGCGCGGCGGCTGGGAGCTGACCCGGCGCGGGCGGCTGCGCCTGCGCGGCGGCGGCAGGCTCCGCGGCCTGGCGTCGCTGTTCGCCAACCCGGCGATGCCCGCCCTCGACGACTACTACCAGCCCTGGACCTACGACTACCGCACCCTCACCGACGCCCCGCTCGGCGACGACACCCCCGTCGCCCGGCCCACCTCGGCCATCACCGGGGCCCCGACCAGCGTGGAGTGGGGGCCGAACTGGGAGGACAGCCTCGGCGGCACGCCCGAGCACGGCGCCGACGACCCGGTGGTGCGCAGGCTGCGGGAGAAGACCGGGCAGCGCATCAAGTTCGAGTACGAGCAGGCGTTCATGTTCTACCTGCCGCGCATCTGCGAGCACTGCCTCAACCCCTCCTGCGTCGCCTCCTGCCCGTCCGGGGCGATCTACAAGCGGGTCGAGGACGGCGTGGTGCTGGTCGACCAGGACCGCTGCCGGGGCTGGCGGCGGTGCGTGAGCGGCTGCCCGTACAAGAAGGTGTACTTCAACCACCGCACCGGCAAGGCCGAGAAGTGCACCTTCTGCTACCCGCGGCTGGAAGTCGGCGAGCCGACGGTGTGCGCGGAGACCTGCGTCGGTCGGCTGCGCTACATCGGCGTGCTGCTCTACGACGCCGACCGGGTGGGCGCGGCCGCGTCGGTGCGCGACGAACAGCGGCTCTACCCCGCCCAGCTGGGGGTGTTCCTCGACCCGGACGACCCCGAGGTGGTCGCGGCGGCCGAGCGCGCGGGCATCCCGCACGACTGGATCACCGCAGCGCAGCGCTCGCCGGTGCGCTCGCTGATCGTCGAGCACCGCGTCGCGCTGCCGCTGCACCCGGAGTACCGCACGCTGCCGATGGTCTGGTACATCCCGCCGCTGTCCCCGGTGGTCGACGCCCTGGCCGAGACCGGCTTCGACGGGGAGTCCGCCGACAACCTCTTCGGGGCGATCGACGCCCTGCGCATCCCGGTGGAGTACCTGGCCGAGCTGTTCACCGCGGGCGACACCGGGCCCGTCGAGCTGGCCCTGCGCAAGCTGGCCGCCATGCGCTCGCACATGCGGGCGGTCAACCTCGGCGAGCGCCCGGACACCAAAGCCGCCGCTGCGGTCGGCATGTTCGGCGATGCCGTGCGCGACCTGTACCGGCTGCTGGCGCTGGCCAGGTACGACGAGCGCTACGTCATCCCCACCGCGGGCATCGGCCGCGCGCACGCGCTGGAGGGCATCGCCACCGGCTGCTCGCTGGACACCGACGGCGGCCCCGGCATGGGCGGCGGGGCGCGCTCCGGGCCGACCGAGCTGTTCACCTGGAGCTCGGGCAGCCGGCCGGACGGGCTGTTCCGCCGATGAGGCTCCGCAAGTCCACAGCGGACGGACGGGCGCTGGTGCGCCAGATCGCCGCGTGGTGCCTGCACTACCCGGACGCCGCCCTGCGCGACCGCCTCCCGCTGCTGCACGAGTGCCTGGCCGAGACGCCGCCGGGCGCCGCGGCGCTGCTGGCCCCGGTCCTGGCGCACCTGCGCGACAGCGACCCCGGCGCGGCCGAGCGGCACTACGTCGAGGTGTTCGACACCCGCGCCCGCCGCTGCCTCTACCTCACCTGGTACACCGACGGCGACACCCGCCGCCGCGGCCGGTCCCTGGCCGAGCTCAAGTCCCGCTACCGCAGCGGCGGGTTCCACCCGCCCGAGGACGAGCTGCCCGACTACCTGCCGATGGTGCTGGAGTTCGCCGCCCGCGGCGGGCAGGCGGGCGAGCGCGTCGTCGCCGAGTTCCGCCCCGCGCTCCACACCCTGCACCAGCGCCTGGCCGACCTGGGCACGCCCTACGCATCGGCCGTCGCCGCGGTGCTCGACACCGTGCCCGCGAAAGGCAAGCCATGACCCCCCTGTCTGTCCTGGAATGGACGGTCCTGCCCTACCTGGCCATCGCCGTGCTCGTCGGCGGCGTCGTCTGGCGCTTCCGGCACGACCGCTTCGGCATCACCAGCCGCAGCTCCCAGCTGCACGAGTCCCGGCTGCTGCGCGTCGCCAGCCCGGTGTTCCACTTCGGCCTGCTGCTCGTGCTCGGCGGGCACGTCGCGGGCCTGCTGGTCCCCAAGGCCGTCACCGAGTTCGCAGGCGTCGACGACCACCTCTACCACCTGGCCGCGCTCGGCCTGGGCACGCTGTCCGGGGCGGCCGCCACCGCCGGGCTCGGCCTGCTCGCCTGGCGGCGCTGGCGCACCCCGGCCGTCCGCACCGCCACCACCCGCGGCGACCTGGTGGTCTACGCCGTGCTGGGGGCCGCGCTGCTGCTGGGCATGGCCGCCACCGTCCTGACCAACGGCGGCGGTGGCTACGACTACCGGGCCACCATCGCCCCGTGGACCCGCGGCATCCTGACCCTGCACCCGCACCCGGAGCTCATGGTCGACGTGCCGCTGTCCTACCAGCTGCACACGCTCGCGGGCATGGTCCTGCTGGCCCTGGTGCCCTACGGCAGGCTCGTCCACGCCCTCACCGCCCCGGTGCAGTACCTGTTCCGGCCGTACCTGGTCTACCGCGTGCGCGACTCCCGCAGGCTCACCACCCGACCAGGCCCACGCGGGTGGAACGAAACCTGACCGCGCCGCGGGCGGCGGACCCCGGCGCGTTCGCGTTCGTCATGGCGACCGGCATCCTGTCGACCGCGCTGCGGGACGTGCGGGTGCTCTCCGCCGCGCTGCTCGCCGTCGCCGCGGCGGGCTACCTCGCCCTGCTGGTCGCCACCTGCCTGCGCCCGCCCCGGCCGGTGGTGGCCCGGCTGGCGGGGGAGCGCGGCTTCGCCTTCCTGGCTATGACCGCGGCGTCGGACGTGCTGGCCGGGCGGGCGACGGCCGAGCGCTGGCACCCCGCCGCCGCCGTCCTGCTCGGCGCAGGCGCGCTGAGCTGGCTGGTCCTGGCCCACGGCATCCCGTTCGCCATGATCACCCGCCGGGTCCGCGGCGGCCTCACCGCCGTCGACGGCACCTGGTTCCTCTGGGTCGTGGGCACCCAGTCGGTCGCCGTCGCCGCCGCAGACCTGGGCGCGGCCACCGGCACGGCCCCGCTGACCGCCCTCGCCACCGCGTGCTGGGGCATCGGCCTGCTGCTCTACCCGCTCATCGCCGCCCTCGTCCTGGCCCGGCTCCTGCTGCACCCCGCCGACATCACCCCGCCCTACTGGGTGTTCATGGGCGCGGCCGCGATCTCGGTGCTGGCGGGGGCCAAGCTCGCCCAGCCGCAGCCGGTCCACCTGCTGCCCCCGGGCGCGGTGGTGACGGTGTGCGCGGCCCTGTGGTCGTTCGGCACCTGGCTGATCCCCCTCCTGATCGCCCTGACGGCCTGGCGCCACCTGCGCCAAGGCGTGCCGGTGCGCTACCAGACCGCGCTCTGGAGCATGGTCTTCCCGGTCGGCATGCACGCCGTCGCCACCACCGAACTCGGCAAGGCCACCAACGCAGGCTGGCTGATCACCCTCGGCCACGCCGAAGCCTGGCCCGCCGCCACCCTCTGGCTCATCGTCTTCACCGCCATGCTCCACACCGCCACCCGCCGCTCCACCCCCACCCCAAGGCACCCCCCACCGGACGAGGAGGTCGACCTGGCCCAGAAGTCGGCTTAGCGCCTCACCGGCCGCGCCGAACGCCCTGCGCATCGGGTGCTCGGCGCGGCCGGAGTGGTGTCAGGTGGTGGGTGAGGCGGTCGAGATGGCCCAGAAGTCGGCGTAGCGGCCGCCTTTGCGGAGGAGGTCGGTGTGGGTGCCTGACTCGACTACGCGGCCGTTGTCGAGGAAGGCGATGTGGTCGGCGCGTTGGACGGTGCGGAGGCGGTGGGCGACCATCAGCACCGTTCGGCCCGCCATGAGGCGTTCGATGCCGCGGTGGACGGCGGCTTCGCTGATCGGGTCCAGCGCGGAGGTCACCTCGTCCAGCAGGACGATCGGGGCGTCCTTGACCAGGGCCCGGGCGATGGAGACGCGCTGGCGCTCGCCGCCGGAGAGCCGGGCGCCGCCCTCGCCGACGGTCGTCGACCAGCCGTCGGGCAGGCGGGCGACCACCTCGTCCAGGCCCGCCGCGCTCGCCGCCGCCCGGACCTGCGCGTCGGTCGCGTCAGGGCGGCCGATGCGGATGTTCTCCTCGATGGTGCCGTCGAACAGGTAGACGTCCTGGAAGACGATCGCGATCCGGGACATCAGCTCGTCGGGGTCCATCGCCCGCACGTCGACCCCGCCGATGCGCACCGCGCCCCCGTGCACGTCGTGGAAGCGGGCCAGCAGGTGCAGCAGCGTCGTCTTCCCCGCGCCCGACGGCCCCACGACCGCCACCCGCCGCCCCTGCGGCACGGCCAGCGACAGGCCGTCGAGCACCACCCGATCCCCGTGGCGGAACGTCACCCCGTCGAACTCCACGTCGTCGCCCTCGGGCCGGACGGGCTCGGCCGCCTGCGGCAGCGGCTCGGTGCGCAGCACGGCGTCGAGCCGGTCCAGCTCGGCCCGCGCCACGCGCAGCTGCCCGCCGAGGTCCGACAGCGACAGCACCGGGTCGGCGCAGCGGGCGGCCAGCACCAGGACCGCCAGCACCTCCGCGACCCCGATGCCCCCGCCGACGGCCAGGTAGGCCCCCAGGACCAGCAGCGCGGTGAACGCTGCCTGCACGACCATTACCAGTCCGACCACCCCGGGCAGCGCCGCGAGCACGGTCCGCCGCGACGCGCGTTGCAGGTCGGTCAGCGAGTCGTCCAGCAGCCGGAACCGCTCGCCGGTGCGCCCGCCCGCCCGCAGCACCGGCTGCGCCTGCAGGTACTCGACCACCCGCGCCGTCGCGTCGTGGTCACGCGCGGCCCGCTCGGCGTCCCTCGTCGCCATCGCCCGCCCGCTCCACCGCTGGACCACCACCACGACTGGGGCGGCGGCCAGCGCGGCCAGCCCCAGCCGCCAGTCGTAGGCCAGCATCACCGCGACGACCGCGAGCGGCGTCACGCACGCGGAGATGTACGGCGCGAGCAGATGCGCGATCACGCTCATGCTCCGCAGAACACCCTTGCCCGCCAGCACCGACACCTCCCCGACCCGCGCTGTGCTGTACCACCCGACGGGCAGCCGAGCCAGATGGTCGCCGAGCCGGTGGTACATCCCCCGCAGCAACGTCGTCCCGACCCGGAACCCGGACAGGTCGCTGAGGTAGCGCAGCACCGCGTAGAGCGCGACCGCACCGCCGAATCCGCCCAGCCACGGCCACGCCCCGGCAGGATCGCCCCCGAACAGCGCCCGCAACACCGGAACCAGCAGCGCGTAGGAGGCCCCCTCGGCCACCGCGGTCACCGTCATCAACGCCGCGGTCCGCCGCACCGGCCGGGCGAACCCGGGGCCGAGCACCCGCAGCAACGTGGAGATCATCCGGTCTCACTTTCCTCATAGGTGCGCCAGAACGCTGCGAACGGGCCGTTTGCGGCCAGCAGTTCGGCGGGTGGGCCGTGTTCGGCGACGACGCCGCCGTCGAGGACTACGACGGTGTCTGCGTCGGCGATTGTGGCCATTCGGTGGGCGATGACCAGGGTGGTGCGGTCGCCCTGGCGGGTGGCCAGGGCTCGGCGGACGGCCTGTTCGGTGCGGGGGTCGGCGAAGGCCGTGGCCTCGTCGAGGACCAGGATCGGGGGGTCGGCGAGGAGGGCCCGGGCGATCGCCACCCGCTGGGCCTCGCCGCCGGAGAGGGTGGCCTCCGCGCCGAGGACGGTGTCGTAGCCGTGCGGCAGCTCGGTGATCCGATCGTGGATCTCGGCCAGCCGCGCGGCCCGGATGATCTCGGCGCGGTCGGCGTGCGGGACCGCCAGCGCGATGTTGTCGGCGACCGACGCGCGCAGCAGGCGGACGTCCTGGAAGACGAAGGCGACCAGCCGGTGCAGCTCGCGGCTGTCGACGGAGCGCAGGTCGACCCCGCCGATGGACACCGACCCGGCTGTCGGGTCGAAGAAGCGCGGCAGCAGTTGGACCAATGTGGACTTCCCGCTCCCCGAGTGCCCCACCAACGCGGTGACCGTCCCGGGTTCGAGGACCAGATCGACGCCCCGCAGCACGTCGCGGTCCGCCTCGTATCCGAAGTGGACACCGCGCAGCTCCACCCGGTGGCCCTGCGGGGCGAGCGGGCGTTCGGGCTGCGGCAGCGCGGGCACCGCCAGCACGTCCTGGATGCGGCCGATGGCCCGGCGGGCGGCCTGCAGGTCGTCGAAGCCGTGGCCGAGGGCCGCGACGGGCGCGGTCAGGCCGAGGCCGAGCAGCAGGAACGGCAGCAGGTCGGCGGGGGCGAGCCCGCCCGAGGCCACCAGCGCTGCGCCGCCGACGAGCATGACCAGCAGCACGAACGGCGGCGACAGCGCCACCTGCATGGCGGCGGCGATCCCCGACAGCCCGCGCACCATCCGCAGGAAGCTGCCGACGAAGGCGTCCACGGCCGTCCGGAATCCCCGGTGGGCGCGCTCACCCCCGCCGAACGCCTTGACCACCGCGATGCCCTGGACGAACTCCACCACCGAGGTGGCGATGCGCCCCATCGCCGCGTCGAACTCCTCCTGCTCGCGCAGGCGGGTCGGGGTCATCATCAGCGGGACCATCGCCACCGCCAGCGCAACGGGGATGAGCGTGATCAGCGTCAGCCGCCAGTCGACGGTGAACAGGTAGACCAGCGACACCAGCGGCACCACGAACGCGGCGACCAGCTCACCGGGGGTGTGGGCGATGACCGGGTGCACGGCGGCCACGTCGTCGCCGACCACCTTGGCCAGCTCGCCGGTGCGCCGCCGGGAGAACCAGCCCAGCGGCGCCCGCCCCAACCGCCCGGCCAGCCGCCTGCGCAGGTCCAACTGCACCCGGTCGTCGAGCAGGTGCCCGACGCCGGAGGCCGCCGCGGTGAACGCCAGCCGCACGACCATGCCCACCGCCCCCGCGATCACCACGAACCGCACGTGACCGCTGTCGATCGGGCCGGGCGCCAGCAGCGTCCGCCCCAGCTCGGCCACGGCCAGCAGCGGCGCCAACCCCGCCACCGCCCCCACGACCTGGAGGAGCACCACGGCGGTGAACCCGGGCAGGTGGGGACGCAGCAACGAGCCCAGCTTCGGCGCCTGCTCGGCAGAATCGAGGGCGGCCACCGGCGGCCCCTCTTTCCGCGCGTCGCGGGGCAGTGCTGGAGCCTGGCTCATCGCTCCGCCGCCATCCCGCGCGCGGACTCGTCGGCAGGCTGGAGCCGAGCGCGGAGGAAGGCGGTGACCGCCGTCCGCGCGGCCTTCGCCTGGGGGACCAGGCCGGGGGTGCTGAGGAAGGCGTGCGTCGCGCCGGGGTGCTCGGAGAGCCGGGCGGGCGTGCCCGCGGTCAGCAGGCGCTCGGCGTAGCGGCGGCCGTGGTCGGCGATCGGGTCGACGGTCGGCACGACCACCAGCGCCGGGGCCAGGCCACTGAGGTCGTCGGCCTGAAGCGGCGACCAGCGGCGCGGGTCGTCGCCCGCGGGCACGGCCATCCGCTGCAACAGCCGCAGGTCGTCGATCTTCAGCATCGGGCTGCGCGCATGGCGGGTGATGGAGGGGTGGTCGTACGCGGCGTCGGTCACGTCCAACGCGGGGTTGACCAGCACCTGGGCCCGCAGCGGCACGCCGGTGTCCCGGGCGGTGATCGCGGCCAGGGCGGCGATCAGCCCGCCGGTGCTCTCCCCGAAGACCGCCACCCGCTGCGGGTCCACGCCCCAGTCCGCCGCGTGCGAGACCACGTGCCGCAGCACGTCCCAGCCGTCGGCGGCCGCGGCGGGCAGCGGCGTCGCGGGGTCGATGAGCCGGTGCTCGACGGAGACGACGACGGCGGGCAGCCGGGCGGCGAGGTGGCTGTTCACCCAGTCGCTCTGCGCCGCGGTGCCGACGAACCCGCCGCCGTGCACGTGCACCACCAGCGGCAGCACCCCGCCGGACCGCGGTCGGTGCACCCGGACGGCGACGGTCCGGTCGGGCAGCGCCATCTCCTGCCAGCCGATCACAGCCTCCCGGTCCGGGAAGCCGGTGACCACCCGGATCAGCCTGGACGACCGCTTGCGGTTCTCCGCCTCCCGGTAGGCGATCAGCTCATCGGGCGTCGCCGCCGACCAGTCCCGGTCCCTGGTCAGGGCGTGCACCAGGCGGATGCCCAGCGGTGGTCGCTCGGCGCGCACGGCGTCGTGCATGGTCCCCTCCTCGGATTACGCTACCGCTAGTAGCGATACCGATGGTAGCGAATTGGGTATCGTGGTGCCATGAGACCGACCAGGTCGCCCGGGAGGCCGCGGGCGGGCATCGACGCCGAGGTCTTCGCCGCGACCCTGCGCACGGTCCACGAGCTGGGCTACGCGGGCGCGACCATGGACCGCATCGCGGCGGCGGCGGGCGTGGCCAAGACGACGCTCTACCGGCGCTGGCCCTCCAAGGGCGCGCTGATCACCGACTGCCTCCTCGACGCCTTCGGCCCCGTCCCGCTGGTCGGGGACGACCGGGCCGAGCTGATCGCCTCGGCCATCCGCTGGGCCGCGGCCAAGATCGCCGAACCCGGGGTCGGCGAGGCGTTCGCGGGCGTGTTCGTCGACGCCGTGAGCGACGCCGGGCTGCGGGAGATCCTCTCGTCGCGCCTGCAGGACCCCTACCGGCTGGTCCTGGAGGAGGCGCTGGCCGAGCCGACGCACCGGGTCCTGCTGCTCATCGACGTCATCGTCGGCACGCTGCTGCACCGGATGGGCATGACCGGCGCGCCGATGGTCGATGCGGACGTGGCCGCGCTGTCGGCGATGGTGGTGCGCCACTTCACGGCAGAACAGGGCGTTTAGGGCACGCGGCGCAGAGGCATATTGCGGCAGCCGGTCTCAGGGCGACCGGCCAGGACCAGAGGGCAGTTTCGCATGCACGCAAGCACCACCTTCCGCGCTCAGCGGGTGCGCTACCGCTCCGACGTGCTCGTCATCAAGGTCGCGGGCGACGTCGACCTGAGCACGGCGCCGCAGTTCGCCGACGCGCTGGCCGCCGCCGACGCCGAGATCGTCGTGGTGGACTTGGCCGAGGTCACCTTCCTCGCCGTCACCGGCCTGCGCCTGCTGGTCGAGGCCGCCTACCGGGCCTCATCCCACGGCAGCCGCTTCGGCGTGGTGGCCCACGACCGCACGGCGCTGCGCCTGCTGCGGATGAGCGAGGCCGCCGCCTCGATCCCGGTCTTCCCCGCCCTCTCCGACGCCATCCGCGAGCTGCCGGGCCATCCCGTCCCCGACCGCGGCGAGCCCGCCGTCCTCGCCGTGGTCCAGCGGCCGAAGCCGCTGTGCGAGGCGGTGTCGGGCTGACCCGCGGCTCGGGTCAGCGATCGGCGGCCACGGGGTCGGTGTAGGTGAGCGTGAGGGCGCGGCTGGGGCCCAGGGTGATGCTGTGCGGGCGGGGCCGGGGGACCGGGCGGGCGCGGTCGGCCGGGGACAGGGTGAAGCCGGCCGTGCTGACCAGGGTGCCCAGGACGATGCGGAGCTCGTGCTCGCCGAAGGCCGCGCCCAGGCACCGCCGGTGGCCGCCGCCGAACGGGGCGTACTCGTGCGAGCGCGGCTTGCGGTCCAGGAAGCGGTCCGGGCGGAAGGCCATCGGGTCGGGCCAGATGTCGGGGTTGTGGTGCAGCAGCGAGGTGGCGACGGCCGCCGTGTCGCCTGCGACCAGGTCGATGCCGCGGAAGCGCCACGGCGCGGTGAGCATGCGGGCGACCATCGGCACCACCGGGTGCAGGCGCAGCGCCTCCTGGCACACCGCGCCGAGGTACGGCAGGGCGGCCAGGTCGTCGGGGGTGGGGAGGGGGCCGAGCGGGGACAGCTCCGCCCGCAGCCGCCGCTCCGCCTCCGGGTCGCGGTGCAGGTGGTACAGCGCCCAGGCCAGGGAGGTCGCCGTGGTCTCGTGGCCTGCCACGACCATCGTGCGCAGCTCGTCGAGCAGGTCGGCGGGGGAGAGGCCGCTGCCGTCGTCGTAGCGGGCGCCCAGCAGCAGGGAGAGGATGTCGTCGCGGTCCTCGACGCCGCTGGCCCGCCGGGCTTCGATCTCGGTGGTGAGCAGCGCGTCGAACTCGGCGAGCCGGGCGCGCAGCCGCGCGGCCGGGCCGAGCCTGCCCAGCGTGCGGCGGAACGCGGGCAGCGCGAGCGCGGGGGTGTGCCCGGCGAGCAGCCGCGCGGTCGCCGCGGCGAACCGCTCGCCCCGGGCGCCGCCCTCGATGCCGAAGATCGCCCGCACGATGACCGCCAGCGTGATGGTGTGCGCGAGCCGCTGCAGGTCGACCGGCTCGCCGACCCGGCAGCGGGCCAGCCGGTCCAGCGCCACCTGCTGCATGATCGCCCCGTACGCGCGCATCCGCCTGCCGTGGAACGGCGGGGTGAGCAGCCGCCGCTCCTGCCGGTGCCGCTCGCCGTCGACCATGATCAGCGACCCGGGTCCGAGCAGCGGCTCCACCATGTTCGGCCGGGCCACCCCGAACAGCTCCACCGGACCGGTGAACAGCTCCCGCGCCCCCTCCGGGTCGCCGGTGATCACCATGCGCCCCGACCCCGGTACCCGCACCACCACCGGGTCGCCGCCGCGGGCCCGCCGCCTGCGCAGGTAGCCCTCCGGGTCGAAGGGCGCGGTGACGATGTCCAGGGCGGCGCGGAGGGACTTCACCCGTGCCATCGTGCCGGACGGCTCACGCCTGCGGCCGGGATTCGGCGACATACGCCAGCACCACGCCGCCGAGGATCAGGCCGAGCGCGACCGCCCGGCCTGCCGTCACCGGATCGCGGTGGACGACGACCCCGAGGACGACGGCCCCCACCGCGCCGATTCCGGTGAACACCGCGTAGGCCGTCCCGACCGGGATGCCGTCCATCGCCTTCGACAGCAGGTACACGGCCCCGGTCGCGAGCAGGAAGCACAGCACCGTCGGCCACAGCCTGGTGAAGTTCTCCGTGGGCTTGATGCTCTGCGACCACGCCACCTCGACCAGCCCCGCGAGCACCAGCAGCAGCCAGCTCACCGCGCCCACTCCCGGCCCAGCTCGCGCGCCGCGCGCAGGGCCCGGTCCGCCGACTCCTCGTGCTTGCCGCGCAGGACGCGCAGCAGCGGGTCGACCCGGGCGTTGACCAGCTCGGCGGTGATGAAGACCGGGTCGTCGACGCCGAAGTGCCCGCGGAAGAAGTCCCGCAGGTAGCGCTCGTGGTGGTCGTAGGGTGCTCGCGGGGTGCCTGGCGCGTAGGTCCCACCGCGCGCGCCGAGCACGGCGAACCGCTTGCCGCGCAAGGACATCCTGGGGAAGGTCACCTGGTCGAGCCACGCCTTGAGCGCCGCGGGGATGCCGAAGTTGTACATCGGCGCGCCGATCCCCACCACGTCGGCGGCCACCAGCTCGGCCAGCAGCGGCCGCACGACCGCCCACGCCGCCGCCTGCTCGGGCGTGCGCACCGCCTCCGGGTAGCGGTGGATCTCGGTGATCCGGCCGCGCAGCAGGTTGTCGCAGATCTCCGTCCACGCCTGGTCGATCGGCGGGACCGGTTCGGCGGCGAGGTCGCGGTGGGCGCAGTGCCCGCCGCCCTCGCCCCAGCCCTCGGCGAACGCCTCGCCCAGCCGCCGGGAGAACGAGTCGCGGCGGGCGCTGGAGTCGATGCGCAGCAGGGACGGCATGCGGACCTCCTTAAGTGGACGCTGTGTCCACTTGACCGTAGCACAAGCGGACGCGCTGTCCGGTTAGTAGGCTGACCGGGTGAGCCACCGGAAGGACCTGCTCGGCGCGGACCCGCCGAGGGAGCGCGCCGACGCCGCCCGCAACCGGGCGAAGGTGCTGGCCGCCGCCGAGGAGCTGTTCGCCCAGCGGCGCCCGGTGACGATGGAGGAGATCGCCCGCGCCGCCGGGGTCGGCCGCGGCACCCTCTACCGCCGCTACCCCGACGTCGCCGCCATCGCCCTGGCCCTGCTCGACGAGCACGAGCGGCGGCTGCAGGAGCACCTGATGGCCGGCCCGCCCCCGCTCGGCCCCGGCGCGCCCCCGCCCGAGCGCCTGGCCGCGTTCTACGCCGCGATGGTCGACCTGCTGGAGGACCACGGCCACCTCGCGCTCGGCGCGGAAACCGGCCGCGCCCGCTTCACCACCGGCGCCTACGCCTTCTGGCGCGCCCACGTCCGCTCCCTGCTGGTCGCCGCCGCCGTCCCCGCCCCCGACGCCCTGGCCGACGCCCTGCTCGCCCCGCTGGCCCCCGAGCTCTACGACCACCAGCGCCGCGAACGGGGGCTGACCCCGGAGGAGATCACCGCGGGCCTGCGCCGGATCGCGGCGTCGGTCCTGGCTGGCTGACCCCGGCAGCGTGTCCTCCCGGTCGCCGAACGTGGTTGAGGTCGGCAGGGGGCCGACCTACACTCCCCCGATGGAATTGGAGGTCCGCCACCTGCGCACGGTCGCCGTGATCGCCGAGACCGGGAGCCTGACGCGGGCCTCCGCCCAGCTCGGGCTGTCCCAGCCCGCGCTCTCGGTGCGGCTGCGCCGGATGGAGGCCGAGATCGGGGCCCCGCTGTTCACCCGCAGCCCGGCAGGCGTGGAGCTGACCCCGGTCGGGGAGTACGTGCTGCTGCGCGCCCGCGCCATCCTCGCCGCGGTCGACGAGCTGCGCAGCGGTGCGGCCCAGTTCGCCGAGCGGACCAAGCCGGTGGTCACCGTCGGCGGGTCGGCCGGGTCGGTGCTGCTGGGGCTGGCCGACCGGATGGGGGAGGAGCTGCCCGCCGCCGAGGTGCGGCTGACGATGGAGTACTCGCCGCTGCTGCTGCGCGACATGCTCGCCGCGGGCAAGCTCGATTTGGTGACCACGACGGACCTGCCGGGGTTCGAGCTGCCCGCCCACCAGGCGCTGCTGTGCGAGGTGCTGGTCGAGGAGCCGGTATGCGTCGCCCTCCCCAGCACCGACCCGCTGGCCGACCAGGCGGAGATCGCCCTGGGCGACCTCGCCGACCGCAGCTGGGCGCTGAGCCCGCCGAACGGGGCCGGGTGGCCGGACAGCTTCCACATCGCCTGCGCCCGGCACGGCTTCACCCCCGAGGTCCCCTACACCACCCCCAACGCCGACACCGTCCGCACGCTCATCGCGGCAGGCCGGGCCGTCGCGCCGTGCCAGCCGGTCTACTACCCGGGCGAGGGCGTGGTCGTGCGCCCGCTCGCGGGCAGGCCGTTGTGGCAGCGGCACATCATGCTCTGCCCCCGCGACGGCGCGCTGGCCCGCAGGCTGCCCGAGCTGGTCGAGTTCGCCCGCGACGCCTACCGGGCCTTCGTCCGCGAGCACGCCCCGCACCTCGACCTGCTGCGCGCCACCCGCTGACCGCTCACCACCGCCAGTCCGCGCCGATGATCCCGCAGCGCCCGTCGCGCACGACCGCGCAGAAGTCCCGGGACCGGCCCATCCGCACGGGTTTGCCCATCTGGACCGGCGCGGTCGAGTTGACCTGCCAATAGCTCGTGCAGAACGCGGGCGGGCGGCCCTCGAACCGGATGAGCTGGGTGTACTCGCTGACGGGCTTGCGCAGGTTGCGGAAGTAGCAGGCCACCGGCGGGGTAGCCCGGAACCCGAACCCGTACTCCAGCACGGCGTGCTCCCCGCCCCGGATGGGCCGGTCGAGGATCAGCTCGACGGCCAGGAACCCGGCTTCGGCGTCGGTGAGCACCCGGCCCAGGCTCGCGTAGTCCACATCGGTCAGCGCGGGCACCAGCCCCGGGTGGTCGGACTGGTAGCCGACCACGTAGCGGGTGACCCGCCCGCCGAGGCCGCGCAGGACGATGCGCGAGCGCACACCGCGCTCGGTGCCGTACTCGGTCACGGTGAACACGTCGTGCACCGACACCAGCGCACGGCGGCCGTCGCCGGGCGTGGCCAGCTTGGCGATCAGCCCGGAGATCGGCGTGGCGTCGGCCCGGCTGACCCAGCGCCCCCGCGGGCGCGGCGGGCCGACCCGGCTGCTGAGCGCGCCCGGCGGCAGGTCGAGCAACTGCTCGATGAGGGGGACCGCGCGGCGGGAGCGCTCGCCCTCGGGCTGCCGCAGCCCCCGCCGCCAGTAGCTCAGCGTGGCGATGCTGATGGCCACCCCGCGCTCGGCGAGGCCGCGGCGGAGGCGGTCCAGGGTGCACCCGCGCGCGGTGATCGCGGCGTCGAGCACCCCGGCGAAGGACCGGCTCGGGTGCTCGGGCGCTGGCATGGGGCTCCTCCTTCGGCGGGCATCCCATTCGTACCCGACGCGCGCGGGGGTGAACAGGTATGCCTTCGATTGATGGCCCCTCCACCGGGGTGATGGCCCCGCTGTCCACAGCGGACGATCAGCGCACGTCGGCCATGCGGATCTCGCGGCGCGAGCTGACGTTGAGCTTGCGCAGGACCCGCGAGGCGTGCTGCTCGACCGTGCGCGGGGACAGGAACAGCGTCTGGGCGATCTCGTTGTTGGTGTGCCCGGCGGCCAGCAGGCGGGCCACCTCGCTCTCCCGCGGCGACAGGCGGTTGCCGTAGCCGCGCCTGCCCTGCCGCGACGGCGTGGCGATGCCGAGCGAGCGCAGCAGGTGCCTGCACCGGGCGGCGTCGTGGGTGGCCCCCAGGGCGTGGTAGCGCTCGGCCGAGCGGGTGTAGGCGGCGATCGCGGGCTCGCCGCAGGCGTCCAGCAGGTGGGCGTCGGCCCGCTCCCAGGCCAGCGCGGCCAGGTAGGGCGCGCCCAGCTCCTCGTACGCCCGGGCGGCCGCGCTGTGGTGCGCCTCGCCCGAGCGGCCCGCGTGCTCGGCGATCGCGCCGCGGCAGGTGTGCAGCGCGGCCGCGGCCAGCGGGGCGGCGCGGTCGCTGATGCCCGCGGCCACCGACCGCACCAGGTCCTCGGCGTCGAGCACCCGGCCCGCGGCCAGGTAGGCGTCCACGGCGGCCGGGGCCAGCTCACCGGCCCAGGCCCACACCTCCTTGCGCCGCAGCAGCGCCACGCCCGCGTCGGCCTCCACCACCGCCAGCACGACGTCCTCGTCGCGCAGCGCCAGCCGGATCAGCCCGGCGCTGCCGCCGAGGGCGATGTGGGTGATCGACTCCCGCGGCGTGCGGACGCCGGTCTCCACCAGGTGGGCGCGCGCGGCCTCCCACTCCCCGCGCGCGAGGGCGAGCTGGCCGAGCACCAGGTTCAGCTCGGTGGCCACGGCGGTCAGCTCCCGGTACTCCACCAGCAGCGACCTGGCCCGGTCGGCCAGGCCGTCCCAGGCCCCCAGGAACCAGTCCAGCCGGATGCGGGTGCTGCGCGCGGTGCTCAGCACGTACAGCGCGCCGCTCTCCTCGGCCAGCTTCACCCCGAACCGCAGGTGCTCGTCGGCCGCGCGGAGCCTGCCGGTCATCGTCAGCGAGTCGCCCAGGTTGCAGTGCGCCCTGGCGATCTGCCGCTGCTCGCCGAGCGTGCGCGGGACCGGCGGCAGCGCGGCCAGCCGGTCGCCCGCGTCCGGGTCGCCGATGGCCACCAGCGAGCCGACGACGTTGGCCAGCAGCGAGATCTTCTGCTCCTGGTCGGCGCACTGGTCGATGGCCGCATCGGCCTTGAGCAGCCAGGGCAGCAGCGACGGCAGGGGCGTGTCGCCTGCGAACGGCTGGGCCAGCGCGCTCATGCACTTGGCCGCCAGGTCCGGGCGCGCGCCGAGCTCGTCGACGGCCAGTTCGAGCTGGGCGCGCCCCTCGACCAGGCCGTGCAGCACCCGCGGCAGCAGCAGCCCCAGCTGCATCCGGACCTGCCCGCGGGCGGCCGCGGAGAGCCTGCCGTCCACCAGCAGCCGCTTGAGCACCGCGGCCGAGCTGGGCACGTCCAGGCCGAGCAGGGCCGCCTCGCCCAGCTTCACCCCGAGCCGGTCGACGTCGGCGCCCGCCAGCCCGGGCTCGGCCAGCAGCAGCCGCAGCAGCGGCGAGGCCGCCATCCCGTCGGAGACGGCCAGCGCCTGGTCGGCGGCGGCCTCGCCGTAGGCCAGCCAGTCGGCGCGCCGGTTGGCCAGCCTGCTGTGCTCGGCGAGCTGCACCAGCGGCGGCGGGCTCATGGCGGCCAGCAGGCGCACCGCCCGCCGGTGCAGGTCCGCGCGCTCGATGGGGCTCATCGTCGCGTACACCGCCTGCCGCGCGAGGGCGTGGCGGAAGGCGCACGTGCCGTCGCCTGCGTCGCGCAGCAGCGCGCAGGTCAGCACCTCGTCGGCCGCCGCGCGCAGCCGGTCGCCAGCCAGTTCGGCGACCGCCCCCAGCACCTCGATCGAGGCCGGGATGGCGAACGCGGCGGCGGCGCGGACCAGCCTGCCCGCGTCCGGGGACAGCACCGCCAGCCGCTCGGCCACCGCCTCGCCCAGCAGCACCGGCACCTCGGCCCGCTCCGCCCACCGCCGCGCGTCGACCGCGTCGTCCCAGGCCCGGTCCGAGCGCAGCACCTCCTCGATGACGAACGGCAGCCCTGCGGTGTGCTCGTGCAGCGCGGCGGCGAACTCCCGGCCCACCGCGGCCCCGCCCAGGAGCACCGAGGCCAGCTCCTGCACCTGGGCGGGGTCCAGCGGCCGCAGCGCCACGATCTCCGCGGTCACCCCGGCCCCCGGCCGGTACGCCGCGCCCAGCGGCATCCCGCCCGGCACGTCCTCGCGCCGGTAGGTCACCAGCACCGCCAGCTCCGGCGGCGGGTCGGCCATCAGGAACCGCAGCAGCTGCAGCGTGCCGTCGTCGGCCCAGTGCAGGTCCTCGATCACCAGCAGGGTCGGCCCGACGGCCACCAGCACCTCGCGGACGGCCCGGAACAGCAGGTGCCGGTCGAACGCCGGGTCGCCGATCTCCGCAGGCAGCGGCGGCAGCAGGTCGGCCAGCTCCGGCACGGCCGCGCGCAGCACCGAGGTGACCGGGTTCAGCTCCCGGCAGCGGGCCAGCCTGGGCCGCGCCCGCCGCAGCGCCTCCAGCACCGCGCCGAGGATGAACGGCTCGCGCAGGTGCTGGCAGCAGCCGACCAGCACCGCGGGGTCGCCCGGCCCCGCCAGCTCCACCAGCTCGCGGACCAGCCTGCTCTTGCCGACCCCGGCCTCGCCCTCGACCTGGACGAGGGCGGGCGGGCGCCGGATCGCCGCCCGCAGCCTGCTCAGCTCGTCCTCGCGGCCGACGAGCGCGGTGGGCGCCGGATCAGTTGGGGGCATGTGCCTTTCGCCTAACCGGGAATGGGCCGCGACCACGGCCCGCTTGGACAGTGCGCGGCCGGTAGCACCGCTGCTGTTAGGGATCGACGGACATGGCCGAAAGGATGAAACGGCCGCTCAGCGCCGGGCAACACGCAGATGCACGTATCTAAACCGAGTGGGGGATACGTGTTTTCACAGAATTGAGCCGCGGCCGATGCCGGCGACTCGGGCTTCGCCGCAGGTCAGCGGGGTGGCCGAGCGCGCAGCCGCGATGTGGTTGTTGACGGTATCAACCCAGATCGCGGACCAGTGCGCGCACCTGGTCGGGGATCGGCGGGGCGCCCGCGCGGTTGTCGATCTCCCGGTGCGGCACCGGCGGCGGCTCGTCCGGCCGCATGCGGGCGGTGAAGGCGGCGAAGTCGGCGAGCTTGCCGGTGTCGCGCGGCGACCCCCGGGCCAGCAGGCGGGCGCGCAGGGTCGCCGCGTCCGAGCGGACCCAGACCAACCGGACATCCCCGCCCAGCTCGGCCACCCACCCGGCCCACCGCTCGGGGTCGCGGATCTGGCCGGTGAACGGGCCCGACAGCAGCACCGGGCAGCCGTGCCCGCTGATCTCGCGCGCGAGCGCGGTGAGCCCGGCGTACTCGTGCGCCTTGATGTGCTCGTCGTACCACGGCCCCTCGCGCTCACCCGGCGGCCTGCCCGCGGCGGCGAGCGTGGCGGCCACGAAGCCCCCGTAGGCGGTGTCCTTGTCCAGCAGGGCGGGCACGGGGTCGAGGACGGCCAGCAGCGCCGAGGCCACCGTGCTCTTCCCGGCCCCCGGCGCCCCCGCCACCACCCACACCGTCGCACCCATGCGTTTCAGTCTGCTGGGGAGCGGGAAAGTACGCGACAACCACCGCAGGGGCGATCGATGCCGTACACTGGGCGGTGAACGGGAGCCGCATCGCCGCCCCGTCATCGCGAGGCCCGGTTGTTGTGCCCGGTTGCCCGGCGATTCACCTCTCGGTTGCGCTCAGCGCCCGCGAGCAGGCTTTCCCGAGCTGGACGGAGTCCACTTGCCACGCAGCACCACCCCGGTCCTGACCGGGCCACCGGCGGACCGCACCGCGGACTGCACCCACTCGCTGGGCCGCGCGCTCGCGGGCTACGTCGAGGCCATCGCCGACCTGCTCGGCGTCCCCGCCGAGGGCACCACCTGGGAGGTCACCGACACCGCGACCGCCTACCTCGCCCTCACCGGCCGCTCGCCCGACCACCCCGGCCGCGAGGTCATGCTGGTCTGGGCCGAGTCGCGCGGCTGGGCGGTCTCGATCGAGACCGCGCCCGGCGAGCCGCCGATCGTGCTCGCCCGCTCCGGCGCCGTGGTGCCGCCGCCTGCCGAGGTGGCCCGCCTGGTCGCCGACTCCCTCGCCCGCCGCGCACCCGCCCGGTGCGCGCGCCCCGCCCGCCTCAGCCGCCCGGCCCTGGCCGAGCGCCTGCACCGCCACAGCTGAGATCTTCCTTACCAACCAAGGAGTTGCCCATGTCCAAGACCTACCCGTCCACCCCGGACCGCGCCCAGCCGGTGGAGTTCAGCCACCGCGCGACCGAGTCCCGCGCCCTGCCCCGCCAGCACGCGGGCCCGCCGGTCCCGGTGTTCGTCCCACCCGCCCGGCCGCGGAGCTGACATGATCGAGTGCGTCATGCGGAGCGGGCGCGTCCCCATGAGACTTGGGGCATGTCGGTTCCTCTGCGGCGCGCGATCTCCACGCCCCTGCTGTTCACGTTCATCCTGGGGGACATCCTCGGCGCCGGTGTCTACGTCCTGATCGGCGAGGTCACCGGCGCCTCCGGCGGCGCGGTCTGGCTGCCGCTGGTCCTGGCGCTGGTGCTGGCCGGGCTCACCGCGGGCTCCTACGCCGAGCTGGCCACCAAGTACCCGCGCGCCGGTGGCGCGTCGCACTACGCGAACCTGGCCTTCGGCCCCGCGGCGGCGACGTTCACCGGCTTCTGCATGCTCGCCGCGGGCATCGTGTCCGTCGCGGCGCTCGCGCGGGCCTTCGGCGGCGACTACCTCGCCGAGTTCGTCTCGCTGCCGGTCGCGCTCGTGGTCGCGGTCTTCCTCGGCGGGCTGGCGCTGCTCAACATCTACGGCATCCGCGAATCCTTGCGTGCCAACGTCGTCGCCACCGCCATCGAGGTCAGCGGGCTGCTGCTGGTGATCGGCCTGGGCCTGTGGGTCATCCTGCGCGGCGACGCCGACCTCGGGCGGCTGGTCCAGGTCGGCACGCCGGAGGCGGGCCCGTTCGGGGCCGTGCTGGCCGGTGCGGTGCTGGCCTACTACTCCTTCGTCGGCTTCGAGACCTCGGTCAACCTCGCCGAGGAGACCAAGGACCCGCGCCGCTCGTTCCCGCGCGCCCTCTTCGGCGCGCTGGCCACCGCCGGGGCGGTGTACCTGCTCATCGGGATCGTCACCAGCGCCTCGGTGCCCACCGGCCAGCTGGCCGCGTCGAGCGGGCCGCTGATGGAGGTCGTGCGCGCCGCGGGCGGGGTGCCGACCTGGCTGTTCGGCGTGATCGCGCTGATCGCGGTGGCGAACGGGGCGCTGCTCACCGGCATCATGTCCTCCCGGCTCGCCTACGGGATGGCGGGCGACGGGCTGCTGCCGTCGCCGCTGACCCGGGTGCTGCCCAACCGCAGGACGCCGTGGATCGCGGTCCTGGCCACCACCGCCCTGTCGCTGGTGCTGGCGCTGACCGGCCAGGTGGCGGCGCTGGCCGAGACCCTGGTGCTGCTGCTGGTGATCGTGTTCACCGTCGTCAACGTGGCCGTCATCGTCCTGCGCCGGGATTCCGCGGACACCGACCACTTCCGCGTCCCCACGCTGGTCCCGTGGCTGGGCATCGGCTCGTGCGTGCTGCTGATGACCCAGATCGACCTGACCGTGTGGCTGCGAGGTGCGGTGCTCATCGCCTTGGCGCTGGTGTTGGCCGCCGTCAATGCGCGCCGGAAGCGGCGCTCCGGCGGGGAAGTCGACGCCGTTCCCGCCTGAGCGTGTGCCCGCCTTCACAGGGGGTGGGGGTTTGACCGCGGGCGGCTGCGGGAACCTCGCAGGTGCGTCGAGCAGAGGCGCTGAGCCCCTGGGGTGAAGAGGACGGCGAAATCGTGGAGTTGGACTTCGACGACGCACTGGTGCGCGGGTTGCACGGCTACATCCGAGCGGTGACCGAGCGGCTCGGCCTGACCGGCGAGAGCTCCTACGTGCAGTCCGAGCCGCTGGGCGCCTACCTGGCGCTCGACGGGCGGCTGCCGGGCTTCCCGGACCGGGACGCGGCGCTGCTGTGGGACGGCGAACGCGGGTGGGCCGCCGCGGTCGAGACGCACAGCGGCGAGGACCTGATCGTGCAGGGCTGGCTGGGCGGCGAGGTCGTCCCCGCGCCGAACCGGGTCGCCCGCTGGGCGAACAGCCTGCTCGCAGGCCGCACACACCCGCCGCGCCTGGTGACGCCCCGCCGAGCACCGGACGACCTGCGGGTGCGCCTGGCCCCGTACTCGGTCACCGAACTGGTCCCCCTGCCCCGACTGGCCTGACGGGTGCCCACCAGCGGCGCGCCCCCGGCCGGGTCTTCGCCCCACCGGACCCGTCCGGGGCGCTCGCTGTGGGTGTGCGCCCTGCTGGGGGCCGCCGGGATGGCCGCGATCGACGAGATCGTCTTCCACCAGCTCCTGGCCTGGCACCACTTCTACGACCGCGCGACGCCAACCGTGGGCCTGCTCTCCGACGGCCTGCTGCACACCGCCGAACTCGTCGGCTTGGTCGCAGGCTTCACCCTGCTCGCCGACCTGCTCCGCCGCCGAACCCTCTCACCGGCCCACGCCTGGGCGGGCCTGTTCCTGGGCCTGGGCGCCTTCCAGCTGTTCGACGGCATCGTGGACCACAAACTCCTACGCATCCACCAAATCCGCTACAACGTCGACCTCCTGCCCTACGACTTGGCATGGAACGGCACTGGACTGCTCCTACTCACCCTCGGCGGTTTCCTGGCCGTGCGCGCAAGCCGCTGATGCCCGGTGCCCGCCACCGGCAGGTGGCTTCCGTCGCGGTAGGGGCCGGGGGCTGGCGCTTCTGCTGGCGCTCGGCGGTTTCCTGGCCGCGCGTGCAGGCCGCTGACGTCCCGTGCCTGCCACCTGCCAGCGGCCTCCGTCGTGCTGTGGCCGTGGGTGTGCTCCTGCTGGCTTTCCGCGCCTCTTGGCCGTGCGCGCACGCCGCTGATGCCCGGTGCCCGCCACCGGCAGGTGGCTTCCGTCGCGGTAGTGGGCGGGGGCCAGCGCTCCTGCTGGCGCTCGGAGGCTCCTTGGCCGTGCGGGCGGAACGCTGATGTCCGGTAAGCGCCACCCGCAGGGGCCTTCGTCGCGGTGGTGGTCGCCGTGGGTGTGCTTCTGCTGCCTCTCTGCGGGTTCTTGGCCGTGCGGGGTGGGCCGCTGATGTCCGGCGCCTGCCACCTGCTGGTGGCTTCCGTTGTGGTGGTGGTCGTGGTTGTGGGTGTGCCTCTGCTGGCGCTCGGCGGTTTCCTGGTCGTGCGGGCAGGTCGCTGATGTCTGGCGTTCACCATCCGCACGTGGCCTCCATCGCGGTGGTGGTGGCCGTGGTCGTGGTGGGTGTGTACCTCATCGCTGCGGGTTGGGTGCGGGGGCGGGGGCATGGGTGGCCGGTGTCGCGGGACGTCTCGTTCGTTGGCGGGGGTGCGGCGCTGGTGTGGGCGGGGATGGGGCCGCTGCCGGGTGGGCCGTTCACCGGTCACATGGCCCAGCACCTCCTCGTGGCGATGGCTGCGCCGCTGCTGCTGGTCCTGGGCCGTCCCCTCACGCTCCTCCTGCGCGCCCTGCCGCCGGGTCGCCTTCGTCGGGCGTTCGTGCGTGCGGGGGGCTGGTCGGTGGTCCGGTGGCTGCTCTTCCCGCCCGTGGCCGCGCTGCTGGACGTCGGCGGCCTGTGGTTGCTCTACCGCACCCCGCTCGCCGCCGCGCTCCACCACCCCCTGGTGCAGGTCCACGTCCTGCTGGCCGGTCTGCTGTTCACCTTCGCCGTCTGCCAGCTCGACCCGCTGCGCCACCGCTGGAGCCTCGCCTGGCGCGGCCTGACCCTCCTGACCGCAGGCGCCGCCCACGCCGTCCTCGCCAAGTCCCTCTACGCCGAGCCCCCGCCCGGCACCACCTACCCGGTCGCGGACCTCCAGGCGGGCGCCCAACTCATGTACTACGGCGGAGACCTGGTGGAGCTCGCCCTCGCCGCCGTCCTCGCGGTCCAGTGGTACCGGTCCGGCGCCCGCGCGCACCGACAGTCCACTGTGGTCAGCCCGCCTCCGGTTCGACGCAGCGCAGCGCGGTGTCGGCGGCGGTGAGCATCGCGGCGCGGGTCCGCTCCGGCGGGTCGCCCTGCTGGATGCTCGCCACGGCCGCGGCGCTGACCGCGCCCATGACCGCGCCGACGACGGTCGCGGCGGTGATCGCGTCCATAGTGGCGGGATACGCCGCCCGCAGGGCGTCGGCGATGCGGGTCTGGGCGGTGAACGTGGTGTGCAGCACGCGGGCCTGCACGGCGGGCGTGGTGACCACCAGGCGGGCGCGGAGCGCGGCGAGGCCGTTGGGCAGGTCGCCGACGGCGGCGTCGGTGACCATCCTGCGCACCGCCTCGGCCAGGGCCGCGCGCAACGGGGCGTCGGGCGCGCGTTCCTCGATGGCCCGCACGGCGAGGTCGACGCGCGTGGTGGCGTCGGCGAGCAGGACGTCCTCCTTCGTGGCGAAGTGCAGGAAGAAGGTGCGCTTGCTGACGTCGGCCGCCTCGGCGATGTCGGCGACGCTGGTCTGCTCGTAGCCCCGCTCGGCGAACAGGCGCACGGCGGCTTCCACCAGGGACCGCCGCGTCAACTGCTTCTTGCGCTCCCGGCGTCCGGCCTCGTCCGTCACCAGCCCAGCCTAGTGCACCGCGAGAATAAGTACACCAAATGCATTGATGCACTCGGTGTAGTAATCTCGCCTGCATGAGCGGACACGTGATGAGCGGGCGCACCGTGCTGGTGACCGGCGCAGGCCGGGGGATCGGGCGCGCCGAGGCGCTGCACCTGGCGGCGGCAGGCGCGAACGTGGTGGTCAACGACCCCGGTGTGGCGGTCGACGGGCGCGGCGGCGACACGGGGGTGGCCGCCGCGGTGGTCGAGGAGATCCGCGCGCGGGGCGGCCGGGCGGTCGCCGACACCGGCAGCGTCGCCGACTGGGCCGACGCCCGGCGCATGGTCGACCGCGCCGTCGCCGAGTTCGGCGACCTGCACGCGGTGGTCAACAACGCGGCCATCGAGGTCAACAAGGGGCTGGAGCACCTCAGCGAAGCCGAGTTCGACGCCGTGGTGGCGGTCAAGCTGAAGGGGACCTTCGCCGTCAGCCACTGGGCGGCGCGGCACTGGCGGTCCGGGGGAGCGGGTGTCGACCGCGCCATCGTCAACACCGCCTCCGGCTCCGGCACCCTCAACCCCTTGCCGGGCCAGTCGAACTACGCCGCCGCCAACGCCGCGGTCGCCGCCATGACCACCGTCCACGCGCTGGAGCTGCGCCGGTTCGGCGTGCGGGTCAACTGCGTCAGCCCGTCGATGGTCCGCACCCGCCTGACCGCACCCGTGCCCGGCATGGACCGGGCCGCGCCGGAAGGGGAACTGGACCCGAAAGACCCCGCCGTCGTCGCCCCGCTGGTGACCTACCTGGTCAGCCCCGGCTGCCCGCTGACCGGCCAGGTGCTGTCCGTGCGCGGCGGGACCATCACCCTCAACCGCGGCTGGTCCGCCGGACCGGGGATCACCAAGGACGGAGCACTGTGGACAGTCCCCGAACTCGCCGAGCGGCTGGCGGAGCTGCCCGCCGCCGACCCCTTCGACCACCTGCACGCCGCGCTCGGGGACGCCCTGGGCGCACCCGGCCGCGCCGCGCTCGAATCCATGATCAACGCCCAGCTCGACGCCGGATGACGCCATTTCCGGGAATAGCCGGAAACGGTGTCACCACCGCGGGATGTGGCTGATTGTCGTAGCTTATTCCTCTTTCCCAACCAGGTTATAGTGATCACTCGCGCGCCAGGGGCCATGGACTCGGGGAGCGGGCATGACGGGTTCGGGGGCAGGTGAGACGACCAGCAACGAGCTGGCGGTGACGACCGCGGGCCCGGTCATCCAGGCCGGCGCCGTGCACGGCGGAATCCACCTCGGCGGCGCGGCGAATGCGGTCGTCCCCCGCCAGCTCCCGTTGCCGCCGCGGTGGTTCGCCGGACGCGCGGCGGAGCTGGCGGTGCTGACCGCGCTGCTGGAGGAGGCCGCGGAGTCGGGGGCGACGGTGGTGATCTCGGCCATCGGCGGTGCGGGCGGGATCGGGAAGACGTGGCTGTCGGTGCGGTGGGCGCACGAGCAGGCGGCGCGGTTCCCGGATGGGCAGTTGTTCGTGGACCTGCGGGGGTTCTCGCCGTCGGGGGAGCCGATGTCGGCGGCGGAGGCGATGCGCGGGTTCCTGCACGCGCTGGGGGAGGACCCGACGAAGCTGCCGGTGGACCTCGACGCCCAGGTCGGTCTCTACCGGAGCCTCGTGGCGGACCGGCGGATGCTGATCGTGCTCGACAACGCCCGCGACACCGCCCAGGTGGTGCCGCTGCTGCCGGGGAGCCGGTCGTGCACGGTGCTGGTGACCAGCCGCAGGCACCTCGTCGGGCTGGTCACCGTGCACGGGGCCAGGTCCATCGATCTGAACGTGCTCTCGGCGGAGGAAGCGCGGCAACTGCTGGTCGACCACCTCGGCGCCGAGCGGGTGGCCGCGGAACCGGAGGCCGTGGCGGAGCTGCTGGGGTGCTGCGCGGGGCTGCCGCTGGCGCTGAGCATCGTCGCCGCCCGCGCGCTCACCCACCCGGAGTTCCCGCTGGCGGCGCTGGCCGAGGAGCTGCGGGACCAGAAGACCCGGCTCGACGGGCTGAACGCGGGGGAGATCCCGCTGAACCTGCGCGCGGTCTTCTCCTGGTCGGTCGAGGCCCTGCCCGACCGGGCCGCCACGCTGCTGGCCCTGCTGGGGCTCGCGCCCGGCCCGGACATCAGCCTGCCCGCCGCGGCCGCGCTGGCCGGGCTGCCGGTGGCCGAGACCCGGGCGCTGCTGCGGGAGCTGGAGACCGCGCACCTGGTGAGCCAGCCGGTGTTCGGCCGCTACCGCTTCCACGACCTGCTGCGCCTCTACGCGGGCGAGCAAGGCCACCTGCACCTGACCGAGGGGAGCAGGCACGCCGCCCTGCGCCGCCTGCTGGACTTCCTGCTGCACACCGCCCACCAGGCCGACCGCCTGCTGAACCCGCACCGCCACCAGATCCGCATCGACCCCCGCCCACCCGACTGCCACCCGCTCCCGCTGCGCCACCACGCCCCGGCGGCCGCCTGGCTGGAGGCCGAGCACGCCTGCCTGCTGGCCGCCCTGCACCTGGCCGCCGCGCTGGGCTGGCACAAGCTGGTCTGCCAGCTGGCCTGGTCGCTGGACACCTTCCACTACCGCTGGGCCCACCTGCACCAGTGGCGCACCACCTGGCGGCTGGGCCTGGCCGCGGCCCGGGAGTGCGGCGACCCCGCGGTGCTCTCCCTGGCCCATCGCCTCCTCGGCGACTGCCACCTCAACCTCGGCGAGCACGACGCCGCCCTCGACCAGCTCGACCAAGCCCTGCGCGTCGCCGAGGAAGCCGACGACCCGATGTCCCGAGCCCACGCCCACCGCATCCTCACCTGGGCGTGGGGACGGCGCGACGACCGCAAGGCCCTCGAACACGCCATCAGCGCGCTGCGGCTCTACCGCGCCCTCGGCCAGCCGGTGCGCGAAGCCGCCATGCTCAACGCCGTCGGCTGGTTCTCCACCCGCCTGGGCGACTTCCACCTCGCCCGCACCCACTGCCAGGCCGCGCTCGACCTGTGCCGCAGGCACGACTACCGGGTGGGCGAGGCCAACACCCTGGCCAGCCTCGGCTACCTGGCCCAGCGCACCGGCAGGCCGCACGACGCGCTCGCCCACTGCACCGCGGCCCTCGCCGTCTTCCGCGCGCACAAGGCCACCTACTTCCAAGCCGACACCCTCGACCGCATCGGCGAGATCCACGCCGCCATCGGCCAGCCCGAGCAGGCGCGGCAAGCCTGGCAGCAGGCCCTGCGCCTCTACCGCGACAAGCACCGGCCCGACGACGCCGACCGCGTGCAGCGGGCCCTGGACGACCTCGCACGCTCGGGCTGAACCGGCACACCGGGGTTTCCAACCTGCTTCCGGCCCGCGCGCAAGACCAGCCAGCACGCGAAGATGACAGCGGCTGAGGTCGCATTGGCCGATGGGAGCCGATTGTGGACGACATCTTCGACGACCTGTTCGACGCCCTTGAGGACTTCTTCGAAGACGGCGGCGGCGGGCTCGTCCTGGCGCTGCTCCTGATGGCCGTCACGCTGCTCGTCGCGCGGGCCCGGCGCGACCGCGAGCAGGTGTGGCCGCGCGGGATCGGGTCGGTGTCGGCCGACCCGGCGTGGCCGGGCACCCCGGCCGACACCGAGATCACCCGGCTGCTGTGCCGCGGGGTGTACCACAGCGCCCGCTTCGCCAAGACCACGACGGCGCTGCTATTCACCGGGCGGCTGACCGCGGCGGCGCATTCGCCCGGGGTGGACACCGTCCTGGTCGCCCTGCACTGCCTGACCGTGCTGCGCATCAAGCGGCGCTACCGCAACTGGCTCGTCGGGGTCCTGGTGTTCACCGTCGGGCTGACCCTCGTCCACCCCGTCGGGCTGATCGGCCTCGTCGCGGGGGCGGTCGTGGTGCGGCTGCGGCGCGGGGAACTGGAGTCGCGGGCCGCGCACCTCGAACGCGGCCGCTTCCGCGACGGCCACGGCTTCCCGCTGCCCGCGCCCGAGTGGGCGCACCCGCGCCTGCACGCCTTGGCCGACGCCCAGAAGGGCAACGTGACCATCTTCCTCGACCGGCCCTTCGTCGGCTGCGGCAAGCCGGTCGACGGCTGGTCCTTCGCTCTGGCGGTGCGCTCCGCCGAGGACACCCTGTCCGGCTCGCCCGCCCCGCTGAGCCGCTTCTCCGGCGCGGAGCTGACCGCCTACGTCTCAGCGCGGCTGGCCGACGCCGCCGACCGCGGCAGCCCGCTGACCCACGGCGTGCCGCTCGTCGGGCTGGTCCTGGCGGACCGGGTGTTCGCCGACGGCGGCACGCTGATCGGCAACCCCGCCCTGCTGCCCGACCGGGCCGCCCCGCCGGTGCAGACGGCCTCCGCGGAGGATGTGCAGCGGTGGCGGTCGGAGCTGCCCGGCCCGGTGCGCACCTACCTGTGCGTGCACGCGGCGTCGTCGGCCGGGCTGGTGGTCGCCAGCACGTTCCTGCGCTTCACCGCCCACGCGGAGCTGCTGTACTTCGAGTGCGAGCGGACGCTGCTGCACCCGGTCGGCGCCGACCTGCTGCTGGCCGAGAGCGAGCCGGGGTTCCTGGAGCGGGCCTCGGTCTGGCTGGGCGATGTGGTGTCGAGCCCGCTGCAGCTGGTCGCCGCGCCGTTCACCCCGATCCCGGGGCCCACCCGCCGCTCGGTGCGCCGGACCGACCGCAAGCAGGTCAAGGCCGCCATCGCCGACCCGCACTTCCACTACGGCGCGGGCTATTCCCCGCGCGAGGCCGCCGCCGCGGCGTCCTTCCACACCGAGTTCCAGTTCCTCGACGCCGAGCGCTCGTTCAAACTGGTGGAGCGGCTGGTGCTCGACGCGGCCATCGAGTTCCTCGACCACCACGGCGTCGACACCTCCGACCTGCGCAGCAGGCAGACCACGATCCTCAACTCCGGCGTCATCCAGACCGGCGGCGTCAGCAACGTCGGCGCCCTCGCCGTCGGCGACCAGGCCCGCGCCACCCAGCACACCCAGGCGAAGGCGGCCAGATGAACGGCAACCGCGGGTTCCAGGTCTTCGGCGGCTCGGTCGCCATCGGCGCGGCGGCGGTCGGCACCCGCGCCCGGGCCGTGGCGGGCGGGGATCTCCCCGCGCTCGTCGCCGCCCTGCGCACCGCTGTCGACGACCACCGCGGCGAGCTGTCCGAGCCCGCCCGCGCTGTGGCCGCCGAACTCCTCGCCAAGGCCACCGCCCCCGCGCCCGACCCGACCATCCTCAGCGGCCTCGGCGCCGCCCTCGCCGAGCTGGCCGCAGCGGTCGAACCGGTGACGGCGGCGGCGCGGAACCTCGTCACCGCCGCCCGGACCTGACCGCCTCCCGCGTTGTCCGGCGCGTGTTGTTCGGGCTGCTCAGGTCGGGCGCGAACAACGGTGACCGCGGTAGACCTGTGGGGCCAGGGCGGAACGGGACGCCGCTCGGCAGCGCGGTTCGGAAGGGATGCCCTGCGGTGGTGGACCCGGGCCTGGGGCGGGTCGACCGGCAGGGGCCGCAGCCCGGCGACCCGCGCTACCCGTCCAGCGGATTCCCCTTGGTGCGATCGGGTTGTTCCGCACCGAAGCGGGGTGGTGGGGGGATGGACACGGCCACCCTGGGCAACGAGAGGGGGAATCACCGGTGCCTCGACCCGAGCGCCCGCTGGACCGGGACGGCTCGCCGCTGGTGGATTTCGCCGCAGACCTGCGGCAGCTCCGGCGGCGAGCCGGTTGCCCGCCCTACCGGCGGATGGCGGTCGACGCGCACTTCGCGGCGTCGACCCTGGCCGAGGCGGCGGGCGGCAAGCGGCTGCCGACGCTGGAGGTCACCCTGGCCTACGCCCGGGTGTGCGGCGGCGACGTCGAGGAGTGGGGACGGCGTTGGCGGGCGCTGGCCGACGAGCTCGACGACGCCGCCGCGCCCTCCCCGGCCGACGGCGGCCCCTATGTCGGCCTGGCCACCTACGGCCAGGCCGACGCGGGCCGGTTCTTCGGCCGCGAGCGGCTGGTCGACGAGCTGGTCGAGCAGGTGGGCGGGCACCGGTTCCTCGGCGTGTTCGGCGCGTCGGGGGCGGGCAAGTCGTCCGCGCTGCGCGCCGGGTTGTTGGCGCGGTGGGCGCAGCGCGGACCCGCCCTGATCCTCACGCCCGGCGCGCACCCGCTGGAGGAGTGCGCGGTGCACGTGGCCGCGCTGCTCGGCGCCACGGCGGGCGCGGTCCGCGCCGAGCTGGCCGCCGACCCCGCCGCGCTGCGCTGCCTGCTGCGGCAGGCGGTCGCCGCGCTGCCCGAGGGCGCCGAGCTGCTGCTAGTGGTCGACCAGTTCGAGGAGATGTTCACCCTCTGCCAGGACGCGCAGGAGCGGGCGCGGGCGATCACCGCCCTGCTCGCCGCCGCCGACGGCGACCGCTGCCGGGTGGTGATCGGCGTCCGCGCCGACTTCTACGCCCACTGCGGCACCCACCCCGAGCTGGCCGCGGCCCTGCGCAACGCCCAAGTCCTGGTCGGCCCGATGACCGCGGAGGAGCTGCGCCGGGCCATCACCGGGCCCGCGGCGCAGGCCGGGCTGACCGTCGAGAGCGCCCTGCTGACCACGCTGGTCGCCCAGGCGCACGGCCGCCCCGGCGCGCTGCCGCTGCTGTCGCACGCGCTGCTGGAGACCTGGCGCAGGCGCAGGGGTTCCACCCTCACCGCCACCGCCTACGCCGCCAGCGGCGGCATCGACGGCGCGCTGGCCAAGACCGCCGAGACCGCCTTCCGCGCCCTCGACGCCCGCGGCAGGCTCATCGCCAAGGACCTGTTCCGCCGCCTGGTCGCGCTGGGCGACCGCACCGAGGACACCAAGCGCCGCGTCCCCGCCGACGAGCTCGACGACGACCCGAGCACCGCCGTCGTGCTCGACCGCCTCACCGAGGCGCGGTTGCTGGTGCGCGCCCACGACGGCATCGAGATCAGCCACGAGGCGCTGATCCGGGCCTGGCCGCGGCTGGGCGGCTGGCTGGCCGCCGACCGCGACGGCCAGCGGGTGCACCGCGAGCTGGCCGAGGCCACCCGGATCTGGGTGCAGCACGACCGCGACCCCGGCGCGCTCTACCGCGGGGCGCGGCTGGCCGTCGCCCGGGAGTGGGTCGCAGGCGGCGGTCGGCCCAACAGCCGCGAGCACGCCTTCCTCGTCGCCTGCGGCGCGGCGGAGGAGCGCGAGCGGCTGGCCCTGCGCAGGCGCACCCGCCTGCTGCACAACCTCGTCGGCGTGCTGGCGGTGCTGCTGGTCGCCGCGGTCGTCGCCACCGCGCTGGCGGTGACCGCGGTCGGGACGGCCCAGCGGCGGCGCGACGTCGCGCTCTCGCTCAAGGTCGCAGGCGACGCCGTGGAGCTGAGCCGCAGCGATCCCGGCCGCGCCGCGCAGCTGAGCCTGGCGGCCTACCGGCTCGACCCGTCGCCTGCCGCCTTCGCCAGCCTGGTCGCCACCACCGACGCCGCGGGCGCCGAGCAGCTGATCGGCGCCGCCCTGCCCACACCCGTGCCCGGCATGGTCCTCGTGCAGAACACCGTGACCGACACCGCCCAGCTCCGCGCCGACCGCAACCTCGGCACGCTGCGCGGGGCCTCCGGCGCCGACTTCACCGCCGACGGCCGCACCGCCGTGACCCAGGACGGCGACGCCGCCGTGCGGCTGTGGGACATCGCCGACCCCGTGCGCCCCGTCGAGCTCGGGCAGCTGCCGGTGCGCGGGCTGATCTGCTCGCTGAGCCCCGGCGGGCGGGTGCTGGTGACCGTCGACGTCGAGCGCTCGGGCGGGGAATGGCGGCCGGGCGCGGTGATCCGGCTCTGGGACGTGTCCGACCCGCGCTCGCCGCGCCAGGCCGCGCGCCTGCCGGGCGGGGACTGGGACGTGGCCTACAGCGACCGCAGCGGCCTGCTCGCCCAGGCCGACGTGAGCTGGCAGGACGGCAGGCTGGTCGGCGGCTCGGTGCTGGTCTGGGACGCCGCCCGCCTCGACCGGCCGGGGCAGCCCGCCGTGCTGGACCCCGGCGACGAGGACGCGATCACCAGCCTGTCGTTCCTGCCGGACGGGCGGCGGCTGGTGCTCGGCGGGGAGAACGGCACGGTCACCATCTGGGACACCGCGGGCCCGCCGCGGGAGCTGGCCCGCGTCGACGTCCCAGGCATCGTCAACGACACGGCGGTGAGCCCCGACGGGCGCACCCTGGTGGTCGGCAGCAGCCACGGCGCGGTCGCGTTCTGGGACATCACCGAGCCCGCCGCGCCGCGCCGCATCGCCTCGCTCGCAGGCACAGGCGCGGTCGGCGCGTTCGTCTTCGCCCACGACAGCAAGAGCGCGAGCGGGCTGGAGTACCGGGGCGCGTCGCCGGTGCGGCTGCGGCGATGGCCGCTGGACCCGGAGCTGGCCGCGGCGGCCGCCTGCGCGCACGCCCCGCTGACCCCCGACCAGTGGGCCGAGCACTTCGCCGACCTGCCCTACGTCCCGCCCTGCTGATCGCAGAGGTAGATGTTGCTGTCCTGGTGGCGGCACAGGGCGTAGCGCGGCAGGTAGACCTTGGTGCGGCCGAACCCGACCCGGGTGCTGCCGGTGCCGCACGCCTGCTTGGCGACCTGCTCGCCGCCGGGCCGGTCGAGCGCGCGGGCGCAGTGCCAGGCGCGGGCGGTGCGCTCGTCCAGGCCCGTCGACCCGCGCTCGACGGCGACGAGGCGCGGCGGCGCGGGTGCGGCGGCGGGCGGCGCGACCGCCAGCACCGGCGCGGCGAGGACGAAGACGGCGAGGCCGACGCGCACCCGCGGGGAACCTCCAGCCCTCATGGGCCGACGGTAGCCGCAGGGGGTCGGCCGCGGTGCCGACTCGCCTAGTCCCACGGGTTTCCTCCGCAGTTGTCGCACAGGCCGAACAGCTCGACGCTCGGGCTGATGTCGGTGAAGCCGTGCTCCGCAGCGACCCGGCTCGCCCACTGCTCCACCGCAGGACCCGCGACCTCGACCGTGCGACCGCACGAGCGGCACACCAGGTGGTGGATGGCCGCGGGACGCCGGTACAGGGTTTCCCCGCTGGGGGCGTGCCTCACCTCGACCGCGCCGTCGTCGGCCAGCGCCCGCACGGTCCGGTAGACCGTGGTCAGTCCCGTCTCCTCGCCCTGGCTCCGCAACTCGTCGTAGAGGTCTTGGACCGTGCGGAAGTGGTCGAGGTGGTTGATGATGGCTTGCCGGAGCCGGGTTGCCGGCCGCCGGTTGATCAGCTGGTCGGCTTGGTCCACGGACACGTAGTCATCGCCGAAGCCGGTGCTGGTGATGGTGCGCGTCAGCAAAGTCCCCGCGCCCGCTCCGGCCTGATCCCGGCACAGCGCGATCTCCCGGTCGAGGACGCGCGCGGTTGGGTGGTCGCGGCCGAACGCGGCGACCACCCGACCGGCGGTCGTGGTGAGCGTGTCGAGCACCTCGGCCAGCTTGCGCGGATCACCGCCGATCCGGGCGGCGTCGAACTCCGCCGACGCCGCGTTGGACCAGGCGATGACCGTGGTCGGGTGGTCGGGGCCGAGGACGTCCTCGGCGGCCCGCGCGCTGCTGCGCAGCTCGCCCAGCGCTTCGGCGAGGTCCCGGCGCTCGGCGCGGGCCACCTCGAAGCCCGCCACCGCCGCGTTGAGGTGGGCGGTCACCGCCTGGGGGTGGTCCCGGCCCAGGTCGAGGGTGGTGAGCAGGGCCAGCCTGCGCAGGTTCGCGTCGGAGCGGGGGTGGGCGCGGAACTCCGCGGACGCGAGCGCGGCCGCGCTGGCGTAGGCCGTCGGGTGCGATGCGCCCAGGATGGCGGCCGCGCGCTGGGCGGTGATCTCCAGCGACTCCAGCAGCCGCGCCATCGCCACCCGGTCGCCTGCGGTGGCGGCGAGGCCGAACTCGGCGGACAGCCGGGTGGTCGCCGCGTCGATCGCGGCCAGCTCGGCCGAGACCTGCGGGTGGCGCACCACCTCCCGCTGCCGGTCCAGGATCGCGGCCCAGCGGAACCGGTCGCCGGTGAGCTGGCCCAACGCGGCGCGGGCGGCGGCCAGCCCGGCTGGATCACCCCAGCGGCGGGCTTCGGCCTCGGCGATGTGCCGGGCGGCGAGCTCCGCTTTCCCTTGGCGCAGCGCGGCAACGGCCGCGCGCACCGGGTCGTCCGGTCCCGTGCGGGGGAACACCGCATCGAGCAGCGACTCCGCGGCGGCCTCGTCGCCGCGGTCCGCCAGCACGACCGCCAAGGCGATGCGCGCCGCGGGCAGGTCCACGCGCGCGTCGATCATCCGGCGCAGCACGTCGGCGGCTTGGTCGAGCATGCCGCGCGAGCGCAGGTGCGCGGCGCGGGCGAGGGTGGGTCGTTCGCTCATGGCGCGCTCCGGCCGATCGTCTGGTCGACCACGCTGCGGGCGACGCGGACTTGCAGTACCTCCAACGCCGATGGGCTGATCAGCCCCTGCTCCAACCAGTCTCGGCCCTGGCGCAGCACGTCGCCCGCGTCGGCGAGCACGTCCTCGGTGGGGCTCGGCCCGCGCAGGCACTCGAACCGGCGGAAGATCTCGGCGGTGGTCGCGGCGAACAGCACCCCGGCGAAGCGCTCGGGGTCCTGGCGGTCCGGGTACTGCTCCAGCAGGAGCCCGACCACCGCGGACCGCGACTCGACCGGCCCGCCCGAGTACCCGCGGTACGTCCCGAGCTCCACGTCGCAGCGCAGCTGGAGCACTTCGAGCTGCTCGCCCGCGACGCACTCGTACTGCAGGGCGGGCTCCACGACCTGCCCGGACAGCCGCGGGTCCGTGCTCATCGGCCGGGCGGGTGCCCGCCACTGGTCGCCAGCGGCGGCCCGCCCCAGCCGGGCAGGCCGGGTCGGCGCGAGCCCGTCGAGGCGCAGCAGGGCCAGATCCGCCCCCTTGACCACCTCGGCGACCGCGGCGGCCACCGCGAAGCCGTCGTCGAACTCGGCCACCAGGTCGCCGCCCCCGCCCGCGCAGTGCGCCGCGGTGACGACGTGGCGCCGGGTCACCAGGAACCCCGCCCCCACCCGCAGCCCGTCCCGCCGCAGGCCGACCCAGTAGCTCACCCGCGTTCGATGGTCAGCGTCACCTCGAACGACGCCTCGGCGGACGCCTTGGTCAAGATCACCCCCGCCTCCGCGGCCAACGAGATCCCGAAGGTCGCCTCGATGCTCGACACCCGCCACCCGTCCCCATCGGCCCGCTCCTCGGCCATCGCGTCCCGCACCATCGCCACCGCCGCCCGGATCCCGTCCTGCACCTCCCCCCGCCGATCCGCCAACAACTCCGAAGCCCGCCCCCGAGCCGCGATCTGCCGCCCCCCAGCGGCATCCACCTCGACGGTCTCCACCCGCACCTGCAGATGATCGCCCATACCCGCAAGTGTCGCTCCCCACCGACCGGCGTTACGGGGTCGAGCCAACGGGATGGGCGCGCCGCGGGATCGGCAAAGATGCAGTCATGCGAATAAATGACTGGTGGGCAGGTCGTCCCGCGGAGCGCAACTGGATGGAGATCACCGACCGCCCGGACGTCGGCGCCGACCTGAACGCACCCCAGCGCACCGGCACCGGCGGCGAGACGTGGTCGTACACCCTGGTGACGGAGACCAGGCCGGGCGATGTGGTGCTCCACTGGCACAAGTCGCTGCGCGGCAAGCCCGCCCTCGTCGGCTGGTCGGTCGTGACCGGCCCGCTGGCGGAGGAGGAGTCCTACTCCTGGCGCGCCCGCGGCGTCCCCACCACCGGGAAGGGGTGGCGCATGCCGTGCGACGGCTTCCACAAGCTGGCCAAACCCCGTGGACTCCGCCCGGCTCGCCGAGCTGGGCTCGGTCGTGCGGGCGGTGCACGACGATCTCAAGGGGTCGGTGGAGTCGCCGATCTACTCCCGTTCATGCGAGCTCGGCAAGCCGTACGACCTGCTCGTCCTGGGACTCGGGCGGGAGCGCCACGTCGAGGTGAAGGGGAGCGTGCTGGCCGTCGGGGCGGTCGAGCTCACCGTGAACGAGGTGACCCACGCCCACAACCACCACCCGACGGATCTGGTGGTGGTCGACCAGATCGCCATAACCGAGGGCGAGGACGGGAAGCCCCAGGCGGCAGGCGGGTCCATGCGCATCTGGCGCGACTGGCGGCCGGAAGCGAACCGGCTCGCGCTGACCCGGTACCGGTACGACCTCCCACCCGGCGGGGAGCTCTAGCTCAGGACCGCTTGCGGAACAGCAGGTGCGCTTGGTGGAAGCGCTCGCCCTCCAGGGGTTCGCGGCGCAGGCGGGCGACCTCGGTGAGGCCCGCCTGGGTCAGCAGGGCCGCGAGGGTGTCGGGGGACCAGCGGTAGGCGCGGGTGACCTTGTGGTCGAACGCCTGCGGCAGCGGGTCGTCGGTGGCGAAGAAGCCGAGGAGGAGGTGGCCGCCTGGGGTGAGGGCCCGGGCGAACTCGGTGAAGGCCGCGGGGAGGTCGTCGGGGTGGGTGTGGATGGTGGAGTAGGAGGCCAGGATGCCGCCGAGGGCGCCGTCGGGGACGTCGATGGCGGTCAGGGAGCCTTCGGTGAAGCGCAGGTGGGGGTGGGCTTCGCGGGCGGTGGCGATCATCGCGGGGGACAGGTCGATGCCGAAGGCGTCCACGCCGAGGGAGTGCAGGTGGGCGGTCAGGTGGCCGGGGCCGCAGCCGACGTCGGCGACCGGGCCGGTCACGAGGTCGGCGAACGCCGCCAGCAGGGCGCGCTCCAGCGGCAGGGACGCGAGGATGTCGCTGAACAGCTCGGCGTAGAGGGAGGCGACGCCGTCGTAGGCGGCGCGGGTGTCGCTCAGCTCGGTCACCTAGCGACGCCCCCACCGCAGGTACGCGATCGGCCCGACGAAGTTCACCGCGATGCCCCACGCCCACCAGCGCTTGCTGCCCCGCACCTGCGCCGCGGGCCGCCGCGCCAGATCCGCCCACGCCGCCGCCGCCAGCGCGACCTGAACCGCCCCCAAGGCGACCACGACGCCGCGCTGCCTACCGCTGAGCGACCGCCACGACTTCCGACGCGCCCGCACCGACGTGCTCATGCCCCACCTTCCCATCCGGACGGCACCGATGATCGCACCAGGGGGTGCCCGGAGGATGCCCGACCAGCACTACAACCCACGTCCACCCCCACGGGCAACTCGATCTCCCCGCCCGGGTGAGGCCCGACCCGGGGTGCAGGCCCCGCCCGGGGGCGGGGCCTGCACCAGGGGATCAGACGCCGAAGGCGGCCGGGTAGCGGATCGTGCCCGCGGGAAGCGGGCGCGAGTCGTCCAGGGTCATCGCCATCATGGCCTCATCCGGCACCTCGAACGGTGCATGGATGCCGAACCCGGAGGCCGGGGTGAAGCCGAACCTCGGGTAGTACTCGGGGTGGCCCAGCACGACCACGGCGTGTTCGCCGAGGTCGCGGGCCGCGGCGAGCGCGGCCCGGATGGCGGCCGAGCCCGCGCCGCCGCGCTGGGCCGCGGGCAGCACGGCGCAGGGGGCGAGGGCGAGGGCGGGCGCGTCATCGATGTGGCACCGGGTCAGCAGGGCGTACCCGACCGGCGTGCCGTCGGGGTCGGTGGCGAGCATGGACAGCCCGTCGATCCACGCCGCCGCGTCGGCGCGCAGGGCGTCGACGATCCCCGCCTCCAGCGGGGTGGGGAAGGCGGCGAGGGTGATCTCGCGGATCGCGGGGATGTCTTCGGGCGTTTCCGGACGGGTGGTCCAGATGGTGTTGGACAACTGAGGAACCCTTGGATTCAGGGGACCCCGGTCTCAGGCCGGGATCCTGGGCGTGAGGATGGTCCGGTAGACGTTGCACGCGGCAACGGTCGCTGCGTCAGACATCAACTCACCTCCCAGTCAGTTGCGGTGACCCTAGCACAGCCGCCCGAAGGGGCAGCCGCCGACGCGCGTTGCGCTGCCTCCTCGGGTGCTGCCGCCGGATCGCCCCGCTCCTAGCGTGGGACGACGCGATCCGGGGCGGTGACCATGACGAGACCGACCGACGAGCTGGTCCAGCGGGCCAAGGTCCTGATCCGGGCCGCGGCGGAGGCCGACGACGGCAGGCACCGCCCGCTGGTGGGGCGGCTGGGCGCGTTCTTCCCGGCCGCCCCCGACTTCGCCTGGCTGGACGCGGACGACCGGACGCTGGAGCTGGTCTTCACCAGCGCCGACGGCGGCTGGCTCGACCCGGCGGAGGACAGCGAGTTCTGGCAGGTCATCAGCACCGACGCAGACCCGCAAGCCCTTGTCACCCTGCTGGAGCACCTGGTCGACGGCTGGGAGCACGCGGCAGCCGCGGCCACCCACGCCGAACCGGGAACCGATCACCCGGAACCGCCGCGCACCCACGCCGAACCGGAGTCCGACCCAGAACCGCTCGCCCACACCGGACCGGAGACCGAGCACCGCGACCCCGCCCACCCACCGCGGTACGTCGAAGTCGAGCCGGTCCCCGGCGACGACCACCCCGGCTGGTGGCACGGCTACGACACCGTCGACGCGGTGTGGAAGTACGTCCACACCGGAGCGCAGCGGCCCACCGACAGCGCCGGGTGGACGCCGGACATGGCGCCCAAGCGGGTCCAGCAGCCGTTGGACCTCGACACCGCGCTCGACGAGGCCATCGCCGCCGCGATCGCGGACGTGCGGGCGCTGGGCATCTCGCCGGAGGAGATGTCCAACGAGGAGATCATCGACGCCTTGCAGCGGGCGGTGGCCGCCGAGCTGCCGACCGACTGACCGGTCCGTGAGGAGGCGAGCGTGAGCCTGCAGCCAGACGCCCCGAACCCCGCCGGGGGCGGGATGAAGCGCAAGCGCGAGGAGCCCGAGGCGCCGCAGCCACCGGTCTCCCACCGGCGCAGCGCGGTGCCCAAGCTCGACCAGCCGGTCCACCCCTCCGTGCTGGCGGTGCTCCAGCAGCGGGCGACGACGCTCGTGGCCAACTTCGACCGCTACGACACCGACGTGCCGTCCCGCACCGCCCCGCTGGACCGGACCGGCGAGACCAACCGGAAGATCGCCCAGGGGATGCACGAGGCCCTGCAGCGGTCCAAGCGGCGTCGGATCGAGCAAGAGAGCACGAGCGACACCGCGCAGACCGGGGTCTCCCAGCTGACGCACAAGGGCGAGGGCGAGAACGTGCAGGACGAGTTCCGCAGCTTCCTGCGCGAGGGCGGGCGGGGGCTGGAGCACCCGTTCGGCAACCGCAAGGGCGGGGTCAGCGACCGCGACGGCGAGGTGTTCGCCGTCAACCCGGGGTTCAAGGTGGGCGAGCAGGCCCTGCAGCTGCTCGGCCACCTCGCCCACATCTTCATGAGCCGCGTCAGCGACATGGAGTACCAGTCCATGCTCGTCAACGACCGGGTGTTCGTGGCGGCCAACGCCCAGGAGAAGATCCGGGAGTTCCGCGGCGAGGTGCTCAAGGCGTTCCTGGAGGAGGCGGCGCGCGACATCCAGCCCGTCAACGCCCTGCCGGAGAAGGCCCGCCCGTACCGGATCGGCGCCGCGGGCCAGGCCCTCGCCCTCGACCCGGCCAGCACCGACCCGCTGACCCCGCAGCAGACCGACGGCGCGAACATGCTGGCCGAGTACGAGACCGGCCACCACGTCGACCACGGCTCCCGCAAGGGCATCCAGTCGATCCTCAACGTGCTCCAGCACCAGGCCCGCAACCAGCTCCAGATGCTCGGCCCGTTCACCCCGGACGCCGCCGCGGCCTACGTCGCCGCCCCGCAGCACAAGTACGCGGTCATCCTCGTGGAGACCCCGACCAAGACCGGCTGGCACGCCGAGCAGGCCTTGGCGATGACCCTGGTGACGGCGGGCTGGACGACCGGCGCGACCATCAGCGGCACCAAGGTCCCGTGCTACGTCTGCTGGCTGACCCTCAACCTCCTCGTCCAGTGCGACTACGACGTCGCCTTCACCCAGACCCCCGGCTTCGTCTGGGAGTCCAACACCCTGCCCGGCCTCACCCACGTGGCCAAGAAGCTCGGCATCCAGACGGTCAGCCACCTCCGCGCCTGCTTCATCCGCGCCCAGGTGAACACCGGCGCCGCCTTCCGCCAGTTCATGTCCGCGATGACCACCCAGACCGACCTCGAAGTCGACATCGATGCCGACGACCTCAGCGCATCCGGCCGCCACCTCCGCAACGACATCAGCCAACGCAGCTTCTACGTCGACACCTTCACCCCGACCCCAACCCCCCTCCCCAACGCCACCACCACCTACCGCCCCGTCGGCTCCTACGGCACCCCACCCGGCAGCCCCGGCGGCCAACAAGACACGACGGCGTGGGCGGAGTACGAGCAGAAGCGCCTCCAGTACGAGATCGACCTAGCGGAGTACCGCAAATCCCTAGCCGACCACCCAGACGGCAATCCGCAGTAGCAGCCCGCCTGCCCCCGATGCGGAGTACCAGCCATGGGGTCCGCTCTTGTCGGGCCCCACCGCCATCCTTGCTCCGTGTACCAGTACTTCGACCCCGGCCCGACGCCGCTCGCGTCATCGCAGGCGACGGCCCGGGTGATGCGGCGGACCCGCAGGACCGGCACCGGGCCGGAGCTGGCGCTGCGCCGCGCCCTGCACCGGGTCGGGCTGCGGTTCGTGGTGGACCGGGCCGTGCCGGGCGGCGACCGGCGCAGGCGCGTCGACATCCTGCTCCGCGGCCCGCGAATCGCGGTGTTCGTCGACGGGTGCTTCTGGCACTCCTGCCCCGATCACGCGCACCTGCCGAAGAGCAACACCGCCTGGTGGCGCCGCAAGCTCCGCGGCGTCGTCCGCCGGGACCGCGACACCGACCAGATGCTGGCCGCCGCGGGGTGGGTCGTGGTCCGCGTCTGGGAGCACGTGGACCCCGAGCGCGCGGCCGAGCAGATCAAGGGGCTGGTCCTCGCCGGACGGAGGGCTGCTCGGCCGCCGGGTGGGAGGTGAGCGGTCAAGGGCCCGGGGTCAGTTTGGCGAACTCCGCTCGGATGTCCTTGAGGCGGCGGCCGTCGGGGAGGGACCAGAAGTACCAGCCGTTGGTGGGGCTCTGGCGGAGGTGGCGGGCGGCGCCGGACGGGGTGTCGAAGCGCTTGCCGTGGAAGGTGATGTGGGCTTCGGGGGTGATGGTCGCCTCGACGTGGGTGTGGTCGCGGTGGGTGGCGTGGAGCTTGGTGCCCGGCGCCAGCAGGCCTGCCGACATCAGGTGCTTGAGCTGGACCCAGTCCTGGGCCTTCGCCTGCGGGTCGACCACGTGGCCCTGGTGGCCCGCGGGGACCGGCCAGATCCGCAGCAGGGCGTCGATCATGGCGGCCGTGCGCCGATCGATCTGGGATTCGGTCCACTCGGGTTCGTCCACGATGCGGCCGGTGAGGTTGAGGGTGTTGTGGTGGAGGAGGGCTTTGCGCTTGTCCTCCCACCGCGCGTTCGAGAGCTTGGCGTTGAGGGAGTGGGTGAGCAGGGTCAGGTTGCCCAGGCGGTGGACTCGGGCCTGCCGCTCCTGCTCGTCCTCGGCGGGCCAGTGGTCGGACCACTTCTGCGGCAGGATGTGCTCGATCGGGAAGCCCGCCCGCTCCACTTGGGGCTGACCGGTTTCCGCGCGGTAGGCGTTCTCGATCGCCTCCAGGTACGTGCGCAGGCGGACCCGGGGGAAGCGGCGGTAGGCGGCCTCGGTGGCCAGGGCCGTGCGGATCTCGTCGTCGCCCGGCCAGTACGTGCTGGTGACGTCCAAGCGCGCCAGGTGGGCGATGATGTGGCCGGCGAGGTCGGCCGCCGGGGTCGCCGAGTGCGCCTTGATGATGTCGGCGACGGTGCGGCCGAGGTTGGAGCTGGTGAGCCGGAGCAGTTGGCGGCGCACCACCCAGCTCTCCGCCGCGGTGACGATCCGGTCGACGACCGCGGGCGACAGGTCCCGGCCCGGCTCGTGCAGCCAGATCAGCAGCGGCTTGAGGAGTTCGACCCCGCTCGCCTGCATCCGGTAGACCGCCATCTCGACCACACCGAGGTCGCCGCTGGGCCGAGCCGCCGCCTCGGTCCACGCCTCGTACAGGTCGGCCTGCCGCTTGAGCACCGGCAGCAGGTCCGCGACCTTCCCGCCGCGCTGGGCCACGTAGGACTTGAAGCGGGCGAAAGTGGACTGCGGGCCGATCTCCTCGCCCAAGCGCGACATCAACCACTGGTTGAGGAACAGGGAGCTGCGGCTGAGCGAGTAGCGTCCCGCGCTGACCTGCTTGGTCCAGAACTTCGCCTCGAACGGCCAGTCCCGCTGGTAGGCGGCCTTCGTGTCGGCCCCTTCGGCCGCCAACTGCTGGAAGACGAAGTTGCGCACCAGGTCGGCCGCGGTCAGCGGCGTGCCGCGGGCGTTGAGGGGTTTCGAAGATCTCCTGGGAGTTCTCCGCCGCCGCCAGCTCGATCGTCACCAGGTGCAGATCCGTTTGGAGAACCGTCGCCAACTGCTCCGCCCGGACGGCGAACCCCTCACCCGACGGATCGCCCAGCCACTCGACCACGGCCGTGCTGAAGTACTGGTGGGCCTTGGTGATCTGCGATTCCGCGTGCTTGAGGCTCGCGTGGTCGACCGGCGGCTCGGCGGTCATCACCTCGTCGAACGGATCCCGGTCGGAGTTGAGGTGGCGCAGCTTGAGGCAGCTCTCGCCCTCGGGGATGAAGTTGGGGGAGTTGTGGGTCAGCGCGGAGAGCTGGCTGGCGAGCCGGGCGCCGCCCGTCTGCTCCAGCACGGCGGCGGTCGCGTCCATCAGCAGTTGCAGCGTCGTCAGCCGCTGCTGGCCGTCGATGACGTTCCAGGTCGTCACCCGGCTGGTGCCCGCGGCGTCGGCCTGCAGGACGACGGCCCCGAGGAAGTGCTGCTGGTGCTGGTGCGGCTCGGCGATGCGCAGTTCGGCCACGCGGCGGATGTCCTGCCAGAGGGGTTCCCACTGCTCGGCTTCCTTCCAGACGTAGGTGCGCTGGAACAGCGGGATCACGAAGTGCTGGGGGAGCGTGAACAGCTGCAAGGGCGTCCGCTTGAAGGTCTCCACCGGGCAATCTTGCCGCAGCCGCTCGGTGGCGCAGTTGTCAGGGATTTGTCGGTGGATGCGCAATCGGGCCCGAAGTTTCGTCCTATCGGGGGCCGACCGGCGAGTATGGCTAGGCGTTGCGGGGTTGAGCTGTCATGGTGTAACGGCGTCGCGCCCGGAAGCGACCCTTGGTGGTGGTGAGCATGCGGTCGGACCGCTGTGGCAGGATCGCCTGCCTGCGAGCCCGATCACGGGCGCCGCACCCCGACCCGATCCCCGGTCCCAGGGATGGTTCGATCATGGCTGGTTCGGCCCGCGGGGGTGCCCGTGGCTGAGGATCCCCCACCCCGCGCCGTCGTCTGGATCGCCAGCGGCGCGGCCACGGCGCTGGTCGTGCTGGTGGTCCACGCGCTGACCGGCAGCGCCGCGCTGGCGCTGCTCCTGGCGCTCGCGGTGCCCATCGGGTTCGGCCTGAAGGTCGACGACGTGCTGGAGTTCATCGCCCAGCGCCGGTCACGGGCGCTTCTTCGGTCGGGTGAGCAGGTCAACTTCAGCCGTGAGCAGACCGCCAACGGCCATGATTCCTAGCGCCAGCGGCTCGTAGTAGCACAGCAGCGCCGTCCCCAGCGCGCCACCGAGCACCAGCGGCCGCGTCGCCAGGCGGGTCACCACGCCGTAGGCGCACCACCGGTCCTGCCACAGGTGCCTGAGCTGGTCCCAGGCCCGGTCCGACCAGGCCGGGGGGCTGATGTCGCCGCCAGGGGGGTGGCGGCACGGGGTGTGCGGGTTCGGGGGGAGGCTGGGCATCGGTACTCCGGGGGGTGGGCGGGGGAGCGCTGCCTGCGGACGCGGGTGGTCACCTCGGTAAGGGTCGCGCTGCCTCCGCGGGGTCGTCCAGCCGACGCCGGAGCCGGTCGAGCACGTCCAGGGAGTCCGCGACGCCCAACGCCTGGGCGGCGGCCGCGGCGTATCCGGCCTCGTACTCGGCGATGCGGTCGGCGTCACCGCGCACCAGCTGCTCGGACTCGCCGATCTCCCGGTAGACGATCGTCTCCACCGCCGCCCGCCCGGCCGCGTCGCCGGGCACGTCGATGACCAGGAACTGCTCCCAGTGCCCGAGGTGGGCGTCGGCGCCGAAGGGCAGCACGCGCAGCGCGGTGGTGGGCCGCCGGGCCGCGCGCCGCAGGTGGTCGAGCTGGCGGGCCAGCGCGGCGCGCCCGCCGACCTGGCGGTGCAGCAGCGCCTCGTCGACGATGAACTCGAAGGTCGGCGCGCCGGGCTGGGCCAGGATGCGCTGGCGGACGGCGCGGGCCTCGACCAGCGCGTCGAGCTTGGGCCCGGAGTGCTTCACCGACAGCAGCGCCCGCGCGTACTCCTGGGTCTGGAGCAGGCCGGGCAGGCCGAAGCAGTTGAGCGACCGGATGGCCGTCGCCGACTCCTCGTAGGAGAGCAGGTCCTGGTATTCGGCGCTGAAGAACCTTTTGTAGGGGGTGAACGAGTCGCGGCGCCGGGACGCCTTGGCCATCGCCAGCATGCGCCGGGCGAGTTCGGGGTCGGCGACCTCGTAAACGTCGAGCAGCGCCTGGGTGTCCTTGGCGGATATGCTCACCACGGCGGTCTCCGCGCGTTGCACCTTCGACATCGACCACCCGGTGCGCGCGGCCACCTCGGCCTGGTTCAACCCGCTGCGCTCGCGCAGTTTGCGCAGCAGCTCGGCCAGCCGCTCCCGCTCCACGCGGGGGCTGGAGGCGGGCGGGCGGTCCATCCTCACTCCTCGTATCACTCGGACGGGTGACCGCCATTCGAGCTAGCGGTGAGCTAATCTGCCGTACCGCAGATTAGCGCTGTACCCGCAGGCTACCCGATCGCTCGCGCATCTGCACTCGCCCTGCGGGCGTGGGGGAGAGGTGGGAGCGGGTGGGGATCGATGTGCACCGATTGTGAACGGTACTCGATCGTGGGCGCGGTCATCACACCGGCGAGCGAGCGGCGGCGGCGTCCCCTCCGCTCGGCGGATATCCGCGGCCCTGACCTCGTCGAATAATGGGCGACGGAATTGCCGGTCGACTTCGAGGGGCGGTCAACATGGAGTCCGGAGCACCGTGGCGGCGCAGTTCGTTCTGTTTCGGCGGCGACTGCGTGGAAGTGCGCAGGGAAGCCGCCCGCGTATTCGTCCGCGACTCGAAGAAACCAGGACAAAAGCTGGACATCTCATTGTCCAGCGGTGTCGAGTTCTTGTCGTGGACGGCCGCGGAGCCCTCGTTGGCCCGATGACGGCCAGCAGGCCGCGGTAACCCGCGCGAAGCGGCGGACGAGGCCCGCGGGGCTCGTCCGCCGCCCGGCTAGGCGAGCAGGTCGGCCGCGGTCAGCCCGGCCACCTCGTGCCTGCCGGGCAGCGTGTGCGGGGCGATCGGGTCCAGGGACAGCTCGTCTGCGGGGGCGGCGAAGCCGAGTTCCTTGGCGGCGTCGATGCTCTCGCGCACCTTCTTGGCGACCCGCAGGGCGTCGATGCGGCTGAGATCAGGGCATTCCAGCGCGGTGGTGACCGCCAGCTTGAGGTGGTACTCGTACGCCTCGGTCTCCCCGAACACCAGCGCCTTCTGCGCCGCCACCCGCAGGCGCTCCAGTTCCGGGAAGGCCCAGTCGTCGCGTTCGAGCAGGCATTCCACCCGCAGCACCAGGAAATCGACGCCGGTGAGCTGGCCGTCCTCGCCGTGCAGCCGGTCGTCGACGATGCGCAGCTTGCCCGCGTAGTCGCGCGGGTGCCCGTTGACCACCGCGAGGTAGCCCGGGGCCACCTGCGGCCCGCCGTCCGCGGCCGACATGCCCCAGTGCACGCCGAGCACGGGGCTCTCCGCCTGCCCGGCCACCACGGTGGCGATGCCGTCCGACACCTTCTCCGCGACCGCCGCCGCGGTGGACAGCGGCGGGCCCACCAGCGAGGCGAGGTTGCCCGCGATCGCCACCGCGGTGTCCAGCGGACCGCCGTCGGAGGCCCGGTAGAGCGCCGCCTCGACCTCCACCGTCCCGCCTGCGAACGGCACGAGCGGGGTCATCGGGTAGTTCAGGAACGCGCCAGGGGTGGTCAGCTCGCCGCCGGTGCGCGTGAACCGGGTGAACGGGGTCGCCTCGCCGCCGAGGAACTGCAGGGTCACCCCGCCGTGCAGGACGGGGAAGTGCTCGCGGGTCCAGCTGACCCGCTGCGCCAGGAAGCCCTCCACCAGCCACAGCCGCAGGTACCCGTCGCCCGGGGTCGGGGGCGTGCCGTCGGGGATGAACTCGACGGTGATGTGCTCGGCCTGCGCGGTGAACCAGCTCTTGACGAGCTCCCGCATCCGGTTGCGCTTCGCGGTCATCGGCGGGCAGCCCTTCTGGCGAGCGGACGGTGGAAGAAGACGACGTCGAGGTCGGCGCGCGGGCGCGGCGACGCGCCGCGCTCGGCCGCGACGACGAGGTCGCGCACCTCGGCGACGAGCGCGAACAGCCCGGCGGTCGACGGCTCGCCCGGCGAATCGGCCACCGCGCGCCAGATCCGCTGGACTACCTCGGCCGCGGCGCGGTAGGGCAGCGGCGGGATGACCAGGACGGTGTCCACGCCGTTCTCCGCGGCTGCGACGGCGCACCGCAGGTAGTCGTTGCGCGCGGTGGCCAGCGGCATCGGCCCGCCCACCACGGGAGGGGCTTGCAGCACCAGCACCGAGGTCGGCGTGGTCGTCAGCTGGCCGACATCGCTGCTGACCCGGTCGTCGGACACCGCGTCCTCCGACGGCGGCCCCGATCCGCCGTGCACGGCGAAGCGCAGCCCCCGCGCCACGCGCACCGGGGCGCCGACCAGGTAGAGCAGGCGGCGGTCGCCGCGCCACCCCGGGTCGGCGTCGGCGGGCAGCAGCTCGCCGGGACCGGCGAAGGCCGCGGACCGGGCGCGCCACTCGCCCGGCCGCAGCGGGCGGCGGGCGCCGGGCACGAGCCGGAAGGGGAACGTGCGCCGGAACCGCGCCTGCCCGATCCACCGCTCCCAGTCGTGGAGGTGCAGGTCTTCGGCGATGTCCAGGCACACCGGGTACCGGGTGCCGCGGGGCTCCAGCAGCGAGCGGGAGATCACCAGCGAGGTGGTCAGCGGGTGGCGCCCGATCCGCTTGGGCGCGGCGGGGAAGACCTCGTGCGACCGGGTTGGGGCGTGGGTCAGCCGGTTGAGGAACCCGGCCTGCCCCCACGTTGGCCAGAACGACATGGCGGTGGCGGCGGTGGTCAGCTCGATCGAGCCGCGCCGCCTGTGCCGGATGGTCACCAGGCTGCCGAGGCCGAACTGCTGGGAGCGCATCGGCACCAGCGTCGGCAGGACGGCGACCAGCGCCAGGCCGAGCGCGGCCAGGCGGATCAGCATGCCGTCGACCCAGACGAAGACCGCGGCGACGCCCATCACCAGCACCAGCGCCGACAGCGGGCGCAGCAGCCGCGGCAGGTCGTAGCCCGGCTCCGCTTCCGGCACGGCCACCGGTTCGTCCTCGGTGGGCTCGACCTCCCCGGCGGCCAACCGGGCCGCGCTGGCCGCCAGCGAGTCGTCACCAGCCGCCCGCAGCGCCGCTTCCGCCGAGCTGAGGAACCGCGCCGCCTGCTCTGGAGCCGACCCGTGGAGGATCTCGGCCGCCATCAGCGCCGCCAAGCCCTGCGCGCGACTGCCGTCGGGGATCCGCTGCGATTCCCGGGAGGTGAGGGCGGCGACCTCCCACTCGTCGATGTGGTCGGCGGGCCAGTCGGGGGCCTCGGGCGGGGTGCTGTCCGGGAAGCACCGCCAGTGGCCGTAGGGGCTCGCCTGCGGCCGTTCCCGGCGCGGCAGCGTCCCGTTGACCATCCGCAGCACGAGCAGGGCCTCGTCCCGGACCCGGGGCGGGCTGCCGTCGGCGGCCATCCGGTGCACGTCCCGCGCGTAGCGGGTGGTGCGCTGCCTGCGGCACAGCCGCAGCAGGGCCAGGTCGCAGGAGTCGGCCGTCATCGGGTCCGCCGCGTCGCGCAGCCTGCGCAGCAGCGCCGCGGCGTCCGCGGGGTCGGCGATGGCGTCGGCGACGGCCATCGCGAGCGGGCGGCCCAGCCGGAAGTGCAGCCAGGGGACGGCGCCGGGGTGGCGCGCCGCCGGCCGCGTGCGGACCGGGGACGCGGGGGAGCGGGTCAGCTCGTGGTCGAGGACGGCCGCGACCAGGCGGTCGGCATCGATGTCCTTGGCGGCGTGGGGGAGGGCGTCGTCGCGCCAGCGGCGCAGCAGGTCCTCCGCGACGGGATCGCCGCCGCGCAGGGCGTTGAGCACGGGCAGCAGCCGGGCGCGGTGCAGCAGCCCGGGCGCGGGCTGCCAGTCCCGCCACGGGCGCGGCGGCCCGGCCGCCTCGACCTGCCGCACCGCGTCGAGCATCCGCCCGGTGTCGGCTTGGCCGCGCGCCAGACCCAGCGCGTTCAGCCAGACCTCCGCGTGCGCGGCGACATGGGGGTCGGGGTCGCGGGTCAGCGCGTCGAGCGGGCCGTCGATGAACGGGGCCGCCCGCTCCGGCCCCAGGGTGGCGGCCACGGTGTCGATGGCGGCCATGGCGGAGTCGACCAGCCGCAGGTCCACCGCCTCACTCACCAGTTCGGCGAAATGCGCCTCGGGGGTGCCCCCCTCGCTGACCACGCTCGCGTCGTCCGCGGCGTGGATCGGCTCGCCTGCCGCGATCCGGCCCAGCGCCGCCCGCAGCGCCAAGCACCGCTGGTGCTCGCGATCGGGGTGGTGGCCCGCGTGCCGCAGCACTTCGTCCCACAGCCTGGCGAGGTCGTCGCGGTTGGCGGAGTGGATGACCGCCGCGGCCTGGGTTGCCCGCACGGCGGCCAGGACCGTCCCGCCGCTGCGGGCGGGTTCGGCGTCGCAGACCCGGTTGGCGACGTGGTTGGCCCACCACCACTCGCCCTCCTCGACCACCCGCCGCTCGACGTCCTGCCACACCCGCCACGACTCGGCCGCGGGCAGCAGCCGCATGGCCGCCTCGGCCGTCTCGGCGGCGACCTCGGCCAGCGGGCTCGCGGCGAGCACCGCCGCGGCGTCGCGGCCCAGCTGCTCGGGGTTGGCCAGCAGGGGGGAGTCGGGGGCGAGCACCTTCCGCAGCCGGTCGCGGATGTGGTCGCTGACCTCCAGCACCGAGGGCCGCCCGTGCGCGGTGGCCAGCGTCGTGACCCACTCCTGCCCGGCCAGGCCGTGGAACGCCGCGGCCGGGTCGACCCGCAGCCGGGTCAGCGCCGGGGTGATCAGGGCCTGGTCGAAGCGCCCGTACGCGACCGCGACCGGCAGCGCCCGCGACACCGCCGCGTCCCTGATCCGGGCCACGATGCGCCGCTGGATGTACGGGTCGTTGCCCGCGCCGAGCAGGTCGGCCTCGGTCAGGTCCGGGTCGTCGCGCACCCACGCGCTGAAGGCGTCGAGGTCGAACGGGATGTACCGGTCGGGCACGCCCATGACCGACAGCCGGAGCACGGCGCCGACCAGGCGCTCGGGCACTTCGCGCAGCCGCAGGAACTCGCGCGCCTCGGCCTCGGTGAACCCGGTGATCGGCAGCTCGGTCAGGTACGCCCGGTGCTGGAGGCTCGGCCCGCTCTGCCCGGGGTCCTCGGGCGGGACCAGCCAGCGCCGCCCCGCGAACACCACGCGCACCCGCGGCGCGGCGGCCCGCAGCTGCTCCAGCAGCTCGAAGGTCCGGTCGATCGCGGGCGCGGCGACCCCGGGCGCGTAGTGCTTGCCGATCTCCTCGCAGGTGTCGAGCACCAGCACGACCGGGGCGTCCATCGCGTTGGCCAGCTCGGCGAACTGCCGCACCCCCGCGGCCAGCAGCTCGGCGCGGCGGGCCTCGCCGAGGCCGTCCGGGTCGGCGATCGCGGTGGCCAGGTCGTCGGCGGAGCGGCGGACCTCCTGGTAGTACCACTCGCTGGCCTGCGAGGGCGCGAACCGCAGCAGCTGGTCGCTCAGCGCGATGAGCAGCTCCATCGGCCGCTGCTCGGGGTAGCGCGGGCTCAGGTGGTCGAAGTCGACCCGGGCGACCGGGAAGGGCGCGATCCCGTGGTCCCTGGCGAACTGGGAGGACCCCAGGTAGCGCAGCACCATCGTCTTGCCGACGCCCGCGTGCCCGCGCAGGTGCAGCGCCCAGGTCGGGCTGCCGTCCGGCGAGGTCACCAGCTCGCGCAGCGCGGACTCGATGCCGCGGCGGCGGAAGTAGCCCTCCAGGTGGCGCAGGTCGTCGTTGTCGCGGTACTGGCGGTCCAGCCGCCACTGCGCGCGTTTCACCGACACGTCCAGGCTGCCGCCGAGGACGTCCCCCACGACCTCCGCGGTGGCGACCGTGCTCTCCGCCGCAGCCACGTCGCCCGCCTTCAGCAGGCTTTCGATCCGGTCCATGAGCCTGCGGCCGGACGGGTCGCCGTGGAACTGCCGGACCTCCAGCCACAGCCGCAGGCCCAGCCGCTCGGGCTGGTGGCGCTCGACCCGCGCGCACAGCGAGGCGTACTCCCGCTGCACCGCCGCGCCCAAGCGGTCGCGGACGAGTTCGCCGATGTCGCGGCGGCACCGCTCGCGCACCCAGAACAGCGTCCGCGGCGGCCCGTCGACGCCCGACGGCTCATCGTCCATCCCGGAGTCGACGATGTCGCGGTGGAAGAGCTGCTCGATGAACCGGCGCAGCTGCTCGGGCCGGTCCCGGTCCAGCCGCTGGACCAGCTCGCTCGTCCACCGCGGCAGCAGGCTGACCAGGCACAGCAGACCGGGGTCGAGCCCGGCGTACGGGTCGTCGTCCAGCTCCGCGGTGAGCCTGGCCAGCCGCTCGCGCCGGCTCGCGGCGAGGTCGTCGCTCACGGGTACTTCCTCTGGTAGGCCGTCCACGCGGCTTCGTCGTCCCCTTGGACGAGTTGCATGGCCAACACCATCTGCATGGCGCGGCGGTGGAACATCGGGTGCTTGACCGCCACCGGCTTGCGGCCGTACTGCGTCTCGAAGGAGTAGGCCAGCTCGTCGTCGGAGATCCCGGCCCGGGCCGTGTAGACGTAGCGGCACGGGTCGTCGGTCTCGCCCTCGCACTTCCACGGGTGCAGCAGGACCCACTGGTAGCCGATGACGGACTCCACATCGGTCAGCCCGGTCAGCTCCGGGAACGCGAACCGCAGCGAGGAGTGCCGCTCCACCATCGACTTCAACGACGCCGCCTTGGCGTCGCGGGTCGACGCGGCGAAGATCGCGGGCACCCGCTCGTCCCCGTCGCCGAAGCCGCGGCTGCCCGGCGCCTGCAACCACGCCACGACCTCGTCGAGCACACCCCACCGGTGCAGGTCGTCGGCCAGCACGACCAGCGTGGTGTGGTCGCCGAACAGGTCCGGGTGCTTGGCCGCCGCGGCGGCGCGGAACGCCTGGGCGTCGTCGACCAGCCCCATGCGCGCCCGCTCCCACGACAGCGGGGCGGGGTCGGCGGCGAACCGCTCCCGGGCGTCGGCGAGGTCGTACTTGTCGGGGGAGACCACGCCTTCGGGCAGGTACCGCTCGGCCAGGGCGCAGGGCAGCGGCGGGATCTGCAGCGCGTTCGCCGTCAGCGCCATGCCTTGGGCGATCCGGGCCACCAGGTCGCGGACCGAGGCGGGCGGGTCGGCGGCCGGGTAGGGGCCGATCATGACCGGCAGGTGCCCGCGCAGCAGGAGCCGGTAGCCGATCTCCCGGAGCAGCCGGGTGCCGCCGAGGCCGTGGATGTCGTCGGCGGTGATCGCGCCGATGACGTCGAGCTCCTCGGTCGGCACCGGGGCGAAGACCTTGTCGATGGTCTGGATGATCCGCTCGCGGCCGAAGAACAGCGGCAGGTCGCGCAGGTGCAGGCGGTTGGCCGCGTTGACCAGCCAGCGCGCCCTGGTGCTGTCGAAGGGCTGGAACGACGCCTCGACGGTGTCGGCGACGAACAGCGCGGGCATCGCCCAGTCCAGCTGGGCCCGGCCGCCGCCCCCGCTGTTCTGCACCGCGGCCCGCCTGCCTGCGGCGACGGCCACGGCCAGCGGCAGCCCGTCGGTGACCGCCTGCACCCAGCGCTTGGTGTAGAGCCTGCACGCCTGCTCGCTCACGTCGCCGACGACCGCCGAGACGATCGGGATGCCCGCGGCGACCAGCCGCGCGGCCAGCGACCGGCCGCCGTCGGCGGAGGCGCCGCTGCCGCACGCGCTGACCACCGCGGCCAGCGGCCGGTGGGTCGGGGTCAGCGCCACGGCCAGGCTCTCCGCGTCGACCCGCTCGCCGCCCAGGCGCACCGCGCCGTCCGGCTCGCCGTGGGCCACCAGGTGCACCAGGTCCGGGCGCTCCTCGGCGCAGTGCTTGGCCAGCGAGTCCAGGGTCACGTGGTCGACGGCGGTGGTCGAGCACACCCCGTCGGTCTCGAACCCCCGCAGCAGGCCCATGAACATCGCGCCCGCGCGGATCGTCTCCTTGCCCAGCTCCTCGCCGACGGCGAAGAGCACCCGGGGGATGCCGGTGATCGTGGCCTGCTCGGTCCGCGCGCCCGCGACCACCCGGGTGATCGCGATGAGCAGCCCGGTGTCGCCCGCGAGGAAGCCGGTCCCGTCGTGCATCGCCTCCCACGCCAGCTGGTGCAGGTCGGTGTCGTCGGGCGACCACCGCAGGGCGAGTTCGACGCCGCGCGCGTCCCTGGTCTCCTGCGCCTGGCGGATCTGGTCCCACACCGGGGCGATGAGGCAGCGGAAGAGCCACCGGCCCAGCTCGGCCACGTCGCCGTCCTCGGCCGCCCGGTCGCGGATGCGCTTGAGGAGCTTGCCCACCTCCGGAGCGGCCGGGCCCGGCACGCGGTAGCGCCTGCCGTCGGACTCCACCTGGGCGGCGGGCATGGGGTAGCTCGCCTCGACCCCGACCCCGAGCACGTCGACCGACCAGCCGCCCGCGGCGTCGGGGCGGGTCACGTCGACCAGCACGCGGGGGAGGGTCATCGGGCCTCCCCGTCGGCGAACAGCAGGTCGGCCAGGCGGTCGGCCACCGCGTCGGCCGGGTCCGGACCCGGGTCGGCGAGCAGGCCGGGCGCGCCTGCTGCGGCCAGCGCGGCGACCAGGTTGGAGTTGAGCAGGCGGGGGTCCGCGGTCGCGCCGTCGTAGCGGGAGACCCCGGCGGCGAGCAGCAGCCGGACCGCCGAGCGGGTCGCCGTCGCGCCGAAGACGGGGTCGTCCTCGCCCAGCAGCCAGGCCCAGTCCGCCAGCCTGCGATCGCCGCCGAGCACCGCGGCGTCGGCCACCTCGCGCAGCGGGCGGTCGCCGAGTTGGATGCCCAGCACCGCCTCCGCAACCGCGGGGACGGCGGCCAGGCATGCGGCGGCGTCCTTCGCGTCGGGGGAGGCCAGGTCCGCCAGCCAGGCGGCGGCAGCGGGCACGTCGGGCGCGGTGGTCGTGCCGCCGAGCCGCCTGATCAGCTCGCCCAGCAGGACCGTCCGCACGGCTGCGGGCGGGTAGCCGGGGATCGGCTCGACCAGCCGGGCAGGCGTCCCCGCCTGGGATTCGGTGACCGCCCAGACGAGCGCGTCGCCGAGCAGCAGCACCGCGAAGGCGTCGGCGAAGACCTCCGCGTGCCACCCGGCCCAGGTCCCGCCGAGCGGACCGGGGACCGCGGCGGCCAGCGCGTCCCGGGTCGCCGGTCCGAGCCCGAGGTCGGCCTGCACGAGGTGGCCGGTCTCGTGGGCGACGGCGGCCAGCCACCACGCCTCGCCCGCGACCGACTCCGGCAGGCCGATCACCGGGACCGGCAGCTCGGCCAGGAACGGGGCCAGCGGGTCGGCGGCGGCGACGCCCAGGTCCCTGGGCACCCAGCCGCGCTGCAGGCAGTCGATCCGCTCCGGGCTGCGCAGGTAGCAGAGCGGTCCGCTGCGCGCGGGGCGCCCGGCCGCCAGGAACGCCTCCTGCCAGCAGCTGAGGGCGACCTCGTCGGCGGCCCGCAGGATCGCGCCGGTGCCGGGATCGGCGCGCTGGTCGTATTTGTCGGCGTACCACCGGAACAGCGCCCGCACCTTCGCCACCCGGGTGTCGGCGGCGCGGCAGTGCTCGTAGCCTTCGGCGTACGGCTCGCGCGGGGCGGCCAGGTCCTCGTCAACGCGGTCGAGCATGGCGGACACCGCTCGCTCGATCAGGTCGAAGTGGCGGCCGAACCGCCGGAACCCGTGGTCGCGCCGGTGCTCGGCCATCCAGTCGGCGACCGTCGCGCGCAGCGCGGCCGACCCCGCCCGCGCGCGGGCGTACCTGCGCAGCCAACGGTCCTCCCTGACCTCGAAGGGCACTCGCACCTCGGCGTCCATCCCCCTTCGCATCGGCCACCGGCGGTGATCGGTTACCAGCGTTGGATCCGGTGATCATGGCACGCCCGCGCGCCCGCGGGGCCGCATCGGCGGAATTGGAAACCCGCTGCCGCCGGATGGTCTGATTGGGCGATCAGGCGCGGCGGAGCGGAGCAGAGATGATCGAGGATGGGTACGCCCAGGCCACCGATGGCACCCCCATCGCCTACCAGGTGCGCGGCGACGGGCGTCCGCTCGTGCTGCTGGCGGGGCAGGCCAACAACCACACGTGGTGGGACCCGGTGCGCGCGGACTTCCACGGCACGCACGCCACGATCACGACCGATTGGCGGGGGACCGGCGACAGCGGCAAACCCCGTTCCCCCTACTCGACCCCGGGATTCGCCGAGGACGTCATCGCCGTGCTCGACGCGCTCGGGGTGGACCGGGCGGACGTGTACGGCACGTCGATGGGCGGCCGCGTCGCCCAGTGGATTGCCATCAACCACCCCGACCGGGTCCGCAGGCTCATCCTCGGCTGCACCTCCCCAGGCGGCCCCCACGCCCACGAGCGCACCATGTCCGTCCGCCGCGCGTTGGCCCAGCCCAACGCCTCGGCCCGCCGGGAAGCGCTGGAGGACATGATGTACACCCCGCAATGGCGCGCCACCCACCCCGGCAAACGCACCACCCTGGGCGACCCCTCGATGCCCCCGCACGCCTCCCGAGGCCACCTCACCGCCAGCAACACCCACGACGCCTGGGACGCCCTCCCCGGCATCCACACCCCCACCCTCATCCTCCACGGCTCCGACGACCTGATCACCCCAGCCGCCAACGCCCCCCTCCTGGCCACCCGCATCCCCAACGCCCGCTCCCACATCTTCCCCGGCGCCCGCCACGCCTACTTCGAGGAAATGCGCCCCCAAGCCAGCGATGTGGTCATCGACTTCATCGCTTAGCGCCTGCCTGCATCGCCCCGCCTCACCGCGTGACTGCTCGCCTCCGACGCAGGCCGGCTGCCGCTCACCGCAAGGTTCGGCAGGCCTGCGCGGATGGCGGCTGCGCCGGACCACCGGTCGAACTGGCTGTCTCGTGAACAGGTCTCGGTGGGGTAACAGAGCTTGTCCGCAACGAACTCCTGGTCGATTCGGTCGACTGGGCGCCTGCTGGCGGACCCGGCATGCTCGCGCGTGGGCGACCGGAGCGGCACCTGCCGCCGCGAGGTGGTGGACGTAGCGTGCGCTCGTGGTGGCCAAGGGATCACCTGACGGCCGCTTCCGGTTGACCCGCCCTGTTTGAAGGCACACCGGCTGGGCGCGGAGCGGTGCTCGGGACCTTCAACGCCCCGTCCGAAGCGAACCGGGCTGGCGCCCGGGTTGTCGATCGCCCGTCGCAGCGCGCGCCACCGCGAGCTGCCATCTGGCCCACCACGCGGTGGCGACCAAGGGGCAGGACGCTCCGCCCCGAGCCGCACAACTGAACCCGACCTCAGAGGAGCCGTCGAACCCCCCCACGGGTTCGGCGGCTCCCTGCTGTTCGGGCCGGTGATCGTGAGACTCCATTGAGACTCCCGGGCCGTCTGCCGTCGATAGCGTCCACGCCACGCAACAGGGAAGGAGGTGGGAAATGAACACGCTCATCGCGCACGCCAACTCGGTGTCCGACCAGCTCTTCGGGGAGCTCGACGAGAACTCCGCGCCCGACGCCGTCTCGGTGACGGCGCCGGTGCTGGCCACCACGGCGATTGCCCTCGGGGTCGCCGTCGGGGCCGCGGCGTTCCACGCCGGCTACATGTTCGGGGTGGCCAGGGCCATGGCCGAAGGCAAGCACCCCGTGCCGCGCTAGCAGAGACGAGGGAAGAGATGAACCGCTTGCAGGACCGGGTGAACGCGGACCCGGCGCTGGCCGCCGTGCCGATCGAAGGCACCGAGGCCGTCGCCGTCGTCGGCGGGATGCCCGTGCTGGCCACGCCCGCGACCATCGTGACGGTGGCCGCGGGTGTGGGTCTCATCGGCGGCGTGGCCGGGCTGTTCGGGGCGGGTTACGCCCTGGGCAAGGTCGTCGGCACGCCGTCGCCGAGGCCGCAGTAGCACATCGGCGGGCCGGTTCGCGCCGGCCCGCCGATCGACCAGAAAGGCGAAAGTACGGTGGGACGACTGTCCAGGCTCCTGCGCCCGGGTCTGCGCGCGGTGCGGGACGCCTCGACCGCGGTGGGGCTGACCGAGCGGCTGGGCGCGGTCACGCACGCGGTGTCCAGCCTCGAATACCTCGCCCGCGGCAACCTCAAGGACTGGGGCGGGCCGAACAACTGGGCGGTGACCAGGCAGACCTTCCACGAGCGCTCGGCGGGCTACGGGAAGCTGCTCGACGTGGTGGCCGATCCGCGGGTCACCAAGGCCGTCCACATCGCGCGGGTGGTCGCCGCGGCCTCGCTGTGGGCGCCGCTGCCGCGCGGGGCGAAGGTCGCGGCCAACGGCGTGCTGGCCGCCTCGCAGGTCGCGCTCTACGCCCGCCACCTCTACGGCACCGACGGCGCCGACCAGGTCTCCTTCCTCGTGCAGACCGTGGCCACGCTGGCCCGCGCCGGGCAGCGCAAGCCCGAGCTGGTGGACGCCTGCATGTGGTTCCTCGCGCTGCAGTCGGTGCTGTCCTACACCGTCTCCGGCTGGGCCAAGCTGCCCAGTGAGACCTGGCGCAGCGGCCGCGCGCTCCCGGGCATCACCCGCACCCGCACCTACGGCGACCGCGCCGTGTGGACGCTCATGCGCCGCTACCCCCGGCTGACCAAGCTCACCGCGCACGGCGTGCTGGCGATGGAGTGCTCCTTCCCGCTGGTCTACGCCTTCCGGGGCAGGCTCGCGCCGCTGTTCCTCGGCTCCGCGGGCGCGTTCCACCTGGTCAACGCCCGGGTGATGGGCCTGGGCCGGTTCTTCTGGGCGTTCGTGTCGACCTACCCGTCGGTGCTCTACACCAGCGGCCCGTCCCAGCGGCGCGACGACACGATGCCGCGGCTGTGCCTGGCGGTGCTGGGCGGCGCGCTCGCCGCGGGCCAGGTCGCCGCCCGTCGCCGCGCCAAGGCCATCGCCGCGGGCCGCGGCGACGAGCAGACGATCACCGCCTCCTCCGGCAACGTCCTGTCCTACCGCCGCACGGGCACTCCCAGCCCCGGCAAGCCCGTGCTGGTCTTCGAGAGCGGCCTTGCCTCCACCGCCGAGCACTGGGAGTGGATCGCGGGCCAGCTCGCCCAGACCCACGAGGTGGTCACCTACAACCGCGCCGGGTACGGCGCGAGCCGCTACCGCGGCGGCGCGGACTACCAGCTGGACACCGCCGTCGACGACCTGGTCGACCTCGTGCGCGCGATCGGCGACCGCTGCGTGTTCGTCGGGCACTCCCTCGGCGGCTACCTGGCCATGCGCGCCGCCGAACGCCTCGGCGGGCAGGTGGCGGGCCTGGTGCTGGTGGACTCCAGCCACCCGGCCGAGCTGCGCCGCTCGCCCGCCCAGAAGCGCGGCGCGGAGAGCTTGGACAAGGCGTTCGCGCTCATGCCGTCGTCGCTGCGCGCGGGCCTGGGCTGGCTGCTGAAGCGGCCGTCCTGGATCGACCGGATGCCGACGTCGGTGCGCGGGCTGGCCTTGGCGCAGTACCGCGACGCGCGGCTGTGGTCGACCGCCACCCGCGAGTGGAAGGCCACCCAGGCGCACTTCGCGGCCTTCGACGGCCCGCTGCCCGCGCCCGGCGCGCCGATGCTGGTGATCAGCGCGGGCACCACCGTCGAGATCGATCCGGTGCACGCCGAGCTGCACGACGAGCTCGCCGCGACCGACCCGCGCTCGCGCCGGGTCACCCTCGCCGGGTTCGACCACGACGAGGTGCTCACCGACCCCGTCGGGGCTTGCCGGGTCGCCGACCTCATCACCGACTTCCTGCGAGAGGAGGACAGCCGTGCCCTTCCCGTCGGCTGACGGCTGGACGACCGCGATCACCGCGGGCCTGGCCGCCTGGTTCGGCATCACCGTCGCCAGCCAGCACCCGCACCCGATGTTCGACCGCTTCCGCGAGTACGACGTCACCGGCCTCGGCATCGCCAACTGGCGCTTCTTCGCCCCCGAGCCCGCCCAGCACGACCTGCACGTGCTGCACCGCGTGCTGGGCGTGGACGGGGTGACCTCGCCGTGGACGCTGACCGCCGAGATCCCCGAGCGCCGCTGGCGGCAGGCGGTGTGGTTCCCCGACCGCCGCGGCGACAAGGCGCTGTTCGACGTCTGCCACGAGCTGCTGCAGTACGTCGGGCGGCCGGAGACCAAGATCACCGGCACGGCCGCCTACAAGATCGTCGTCGACTCGGTGGAGCGCCGCGTGCGCACCGACCACGCCACGGCCAAGGGCTTCCAGTTCGTCATCGCCCGCAGCGCGGGCTACGACGAGGAGCCCGACCCCGACTACCTGCTCGTCTCCCCGTTCGTCCCGCTGACCGGAAACCAGGTGCCCGCATGATCCAGGACGTCGGCTACGGCGCGCAGTTCGCCGCCTTCTACGACAAGCTGTTCCCGGGCGGGCCCGCGGTGGAGCAGGCCGTCGACTTCCTCGCCGGGCGCCACGTCGGTGGGCCGAGCCTGGAGCTGGGCGTGGGCACCGGCCGGATCGCGCTGCCGCTGTCGGCCCGCGTCGGCGGGGTGGTCGGGGTCGACTCCTCCCCGGAGATGCTCGACATCCTCACCCCCCGCATCGCCGAAGCCGGGCTGCCGGTCACCGCGGTGCACGGCGACATCCGCGACTACGCCGACGAGCTCCAGTACGGCCTGGTGTACTGCGTGTGCGGCACGCTGTCGATGCTGCTGGACCCCGGCGACCAGGCCGCGGCCGTGCGGGCTGCCGCCGCGCGGCTGGCCCCCGGCGCCGCGCTGGTGGTCGAGACGCACAACCCGGCCGTCGCCGAGGCGCTGAACCAGGGCAGGCCGCGCGACTCGTTCTTCGTGCCCTACCCCGGCCGCGACACCGGCCTGCTGTCCTACTCCACAGTGGACACCGTGAACCAGATCTGGCACCTGGCCCACATCTGGTTCGACGACGGCCGCGCGCGCATCGCCCAGGAGCTGAGCAGGCTCACCGCGCCCGAGGAGGTCGACGCCTACGCCGAGGCCGCCGGGCTGCGGCTGGCTGGCCGCTACGGCGACTGGTCGGGCGCGCCGTTCACCGGCGTGGAATCGATGGTGATCTCGGAGTACCGGGCAGCCCGCGATGCGTGAGGCCCGGTTCTTCGCCGAGCACCTGCGCCAGCACCGGGCCGGGCTGATCGCGGGTGCGGTGCTGCTCGTCGCGTCGAGCGTGCTCGGGCTGCTGCAACCCCTGGCGGCCAAGGCGGTCATCGAGGCCCTGGGCGCCGGGTCCGGGCTGGCCGGTGCGCTGGTGGAGCTGACGCTGCTGGTCGTGGTGGCCGCGCTGCTGCTCGGCGGCGGCGACTTCCTCGTCCTGCGCGCGGCCGAGGGGGTCACGCTCAGCGGCCGGGTCGGCCTGGTCCGGCACGTGCTGCGGCTGACCGTCCCGGCCATGCGCACCCAGACCCCCGGCGACCTGCTGTCCCGGGTCGCCGCCGACACCGCGGTGCTGCGCCAGGTCGCCGGGCAGGCGGTGATCCAGGTGCTCACCGGGCTGGTCATGCTGGTCGGCGCGCTGGCGCTGATGGGCACCGTCGACATCGTGCTGCTCATCTGCACGCTGGCCGTGGTGGTCGTGCTGGGCGGGCTGATCATGCTGGTCATGCCCGTCATCCGCCGCTCGGCGCTGCGCGCGCAGCAGTCCGTCGGCGAGCTGGGCGCGGCGTTCGAGCCCGTGCTCGGCGCGTTCACCACGGTCAAGGCGTCCGGGGCGGAGGCGGCCGAGCTGGGCCGGGTCGAGGCGGCGGCCACCCGCGCCTACCGGCAGGGCATCCGGCTGGCCACCTGGGGCTCGGTGGCGGGCACCGCGGCCGGGCTGGCCATCCAGGTGGCGTTCCTGGTCGTGCTCGGCGTCGGCGGGGCCCGGGTGGCCAGCGGCGCGATGTCGGTCTCGGCGCTGGTCGCGTTCCTGCTCTACGTCGCCTACCTGACCGCGCCGCTGATGCAGATGGTCAACGCGGGCGCGTACTTCCAGGCGGCGCGGGCGGCCGCCGGGCGCATCGGCGAGGTGGCCGCGCTGCCCGCCGAGCCCCTGGAGATCAAGCCCGCCGCCCCCGCCCCGCCCGGCGGCCCGGCCGAGGTCGTGTTCGAGTCGGTGTCCTTCACCTACCCCGGCCGGGACGAGCCCGCGCTGTCGGGGGTCGACCTGCGGGTCGAGCCGGGCGCGCTGACTGCGGTCGTCGGCCCGTCGGGCTCGGGCAAGACGACGTTGCTGGGCCTGATCGAGCGCTTCTACCAGCCCGATTCCGGGCGTGTGCTGGTCGATGGCGTCGACGTCGCCGAGCAGGACCTCACCGCGCTGCGCGCCGCGATCGGCTACGTCGAGCAGGACACCCCGGTCCTGGGCGGCACCCTGCGGGAGAACCTCGCCTACGCCGCGCCGTCGGCCACCGACGACGACCTGCGGGAGATCATCGCCACCACCCGCCTGGACGGCCTGCTGGCCCGGCTCGGCGGCGACCTCGACGCGCCCATCCTGCACCGCGGGGTGTCGCTGTCCGGCGGCGAGCGCCAGCGGGTGGCGATCGCCCGCAGCCTGCTGCGCAGGCCCCGGCTGCTCATGCTCGACGAGGCCACGTCCCAGTTGGACGCGGTGAACGAGGCGGCGCTGCGCGAGGTGGTGCAGGACGTGGTGGCCAGGGGCACGACGGTGATCGTGGTCGCCCACCGGCTCTCCACCGTGCTGGCCGCCTCCCGGATCGTGGTGCTGCACGACGGCGTGGTGCGCGCCAGCGGCACGCACGGCGACCTCGTGCGCGAGGACGGCCTGTACGCGCGGCTGGCCGCCGAGCAGCTGGTCGGCTGAGCCGTGGACGCCATCGTCGTCGGGTCCGGCCCCAACGGGCTGGCCGCCGCGGTCACCCTGGCCCGCGCCGGGCTGCGGGTCGAGGTGTTCGAGGCCGCGCCCACCGTCGGCGGCGGCGCGCGGACCGCGGCGGCCACGCTGCCGGGCTTCCGCCACGACGTGTGCTCCGCGGTCCACCCGATGGCCCTGGCCTCGCCGTTCTTCCGCGACTTCGACCTCGCCGCGCACGGGGTGCGGATGCTGGTGCCGGAGGTCTCCTACGCCCACCCGCTCGACGGCGGCCGGGCGGGCGTGGCCTGGCACGACCTCGCCCGCACCGCAGACGGCCTCGGCGTGGACGGCCGGGCGTGGCAGCGGCTCATGGGCCCGCTCGCCCGCCGGTGGCGGGGCGTGGTCGACCTGGCCATGTCCGACCTGCGCACCCCGCCGGGCGATCTGGTCGCCGCGCTCGGCTTCGGCGCGCGGATGCTCGAACAGGGCAGTCCGCTGTGGAACGCGCGGTTCTCCGGGGAGGTCGCGCCCGCCCTGATCACCGGGGTGGCCGCGCACGCGGTCACCCCGCCGCGGCGGCTGGCCACCGCGGGCGTCGGCCTGCTGCTGGCCGCGCTGGGCCACGCCGTCGGCTGGCCCATCCCGGAGGGCGGCAGCCAGGCCATCGCCGACGCCCTCGCGGCGGACCTGCTCGCCAACGGCGGGAAGATCCACACCGACGCGCGGATCACCGCCCTGGGCGAGCTGCCCCGCGCCCGGGCCGTGCTGCTCGACCTGGCCCCGCGCGCCGTCGCGGACCTGGCCGACTGGCCCCCGGCCTACGCCCGCGCCCTGCGCCGCTTCCGCTACGGCCCGGGCGCGGCCAAGGTCGACTACGCCCTGTCCGGCCCGGTTCCCTGGTCCAACCCGGACTGCGCCCGCGCGGGCACCCTGCACCTGGTCGGCACCCGCGCCGAGGCCGTCGCCGCGGAAGCGGCGGTGGCCGCGGGCAGGCACGCCGAGCGCCCGTACGTCCTGGTGGCCCAGCCCGGCGTGGTCGACCCCTCCCGCGCCCCGGCAGGCGCGCACACCCTCTACGCCTACGCCCACGTGCCCGCGGGGTCCGATGTGGACATCGAACCGGCGGTGACGGCCCAGATCTCCCGCTTCGCCCCCGGGTTCCGCGACCTGGTGCTGGCCAGCCGGGTCACCACGGCCGCGGAGTCCGCGCGGGACAACCCCAACCACGTCGGCGGCGACATCGCCGCGGGGGCGCTGTCGGTGTGGCAGACGGTGTTCCGGCCGGTGCCGCGCTGGAACCCCTACGCCACCCCGATGCGCGGCGTCTACCTGTGCTCGTCGTCCACGCCGCCCGGGCCCGGCGTGCACGGCATGTGCGGCAGGCACGCCGCCCGGCACGCCCTGCGCGAGGTCTTCGGCGTCACCCCCGGGTCAGCAGCTCGTGGAGCAGGGTGAGGCCGTGGCGCAGCCTGCGGAAGTACGTGGCCCGGCTCAGGTGCAGCCGGTGGGCGATCACCTCGTGCCGGGCGCGGCGGCCCGCGATGTAGTAGTCGTGCAGGATGCGCCCGGCCTCCGCCGTGGCCCGCACCGGGCTGTCGGCCAGCGCCGACACCGCCGTCCGCAGCAGCTCGCGCAGCTCGGCTGCGCCCGCGCCCAGGGCCGCGGCCGGGTGGGCCATCAGCGCGGCGGGGTCGTGGAAGGCGCCCATCAGGTCGGCGACGTCGTTCACGGTGAGCCCCTGGTCGCGCTTGCCCAGCCCCACCAGCCAGCCGGGCAGCGCGCCGCGGGTGAACTGGGTGGTGCTGTAGACCCCGGGCGGCTTGCCGCAGCGGTAGACGTCGTCGCGGGTGGGACCGTGCGCGGTGAAGCGCAGCGCGCCGAGGAGCGCCTGGTAGGTCGGGTTGGCCGTGGACACGATCAGCTGGGAGGTCCCGACGGCGCGCATGAGGATGTGGCGCAGCAGTTGGGCGTGGATGGCCCGGTCGGGGCAGTAGGCCGCGCCCAGGAACAGCCCGCCTGCCCGCTTGCCGCCGATGAGCTTGCCGGTGTGCTGCTGGAGCACCGGTTCGATGCCCGGCAGGGTGGTGTCGGAGATGTCGGCCAGCCGGATCATCCCCGCGATGCCGCCGTCGTCGTCCAGGGCGACGCAGAACCCGGTGATCTCGTCGGTCAGCCACTGCTCGGTGAGCCGCTGGCAGCGGCGGGTGTCGAAGTCGCTGCTGGCCGCCCACCGCGCGCTGAGGGCGAGGATCGCCTCGGCGTCGTCCGGCCCGGCTTGGCGGATCGGGACGTCGGGCCTGCCCGGCGGGTAGAGCGTGCTGCGCAGCACCGGCTCGTCGGTGAGGAACAGGCTCTGGTCGGTCAGCTCGACGGCCTCGGCGGGGTCGGTGGTCGAGCGGAGCTGGTCGAGCCGGTAGGCGGCGGCCCGGGTGCGCGTCGAGGTGTGGGCGGCGGGCCTGCGCCAGCGGTAGGCCGCCTCCAGCACCGCCCGGTACGGCTCGTCGACGGCCAGGCCGAGGCGGGTGCGCCGGACCAGGCTCAGCCCGCTGACCGCGGTGAACAGGTCAGGGCCGCCGCGCAGCAGGTGCTCGTCGCCGACGCGCACGCAGGCCAGCAGGCGCAGCGCGTGCCGCCAGCGGGTGCCCGGCAGCTCGGTGCCGAGGCGGTCGAGGACGACGTCGGCGATGTGGTCGGCGACCGGGCCGGGGGTCGGGTCGGTCCCGGCGACGAGCGCCTGGCAGGCGGCGACGGCCAGCAGGGGGACGCCCGCGGCCAGCGTGCGCACCAGGGCGCGGGCGGCGGGGTCGGTCACCCCCGAGGCGAGGGCGATCTGGTCGATGCGCTCGTCGGCGAGCGGTCTGGCGCGCGACTCGGCCAGGCCGGTGTCCTGCCAGCCGGGGCGGGCACGCAGCGGTCGCCTGCTCACCAGCAGGACGTCGGCCTGGGTCTGGTCGACCAGGTGGCGCGCGATCTTCGCCGTGGCCGGGCTGTCCACGTGGTCGATGACGATCAGCCGTTCGGACCCGGTCCACTGCGGTAATCGACGCAAGGCGGACAGGTCCACATAGGTGTCGGCGGGGAGTCCGCGGACCGCCCACGTCTTGCCCGTGCCCAGGCCGCCGACGAGGTTCACCATCCGCCCGGTGGGCGCCGCTGCGCCCACGGGACGGTCTCTGATCAGCGGTTCGGTCGCCATGAGGCCGCCATTATGGTCATCGGCCCCGCCGTGGACCACCCAATCCCGACAAATCGCTTCAGGTCCGCACGCCGTGCGGTTTCGTCACACTTCATCGAAGCAGTGTCACAAGGCTGCGGATGGGGTCGCACAGTGCGCGGGCACGGTGGTCCCATGCGGATCTTGCGAGAGCGGCTCCTCCACGTCGCCACCATCGTCATCGCCATCGTTCTGCTGCCCGTCGCCTGGGCGGTCGGCCCGGGCGGGGCCCGCGGCCGGGCCTGCCAGTGGGCTTTAGCCGTGCGGTTCCCCCGGGAGTCGCTGACCGGGCTGGCCCCGGGCGCGCGGGCGGCCTTCGCCGCGGCGCGGGCCGAGGCGTTCTGGCGCGACGGGGTGCTCATCGGGCTCACCTCCGGGCACCGGGACGCAGGGGAGCAGCACCGGCTCTTCACCGCCGAGGTGCGGCGCGCGGGGTCGGTGGCGGCCGCCCGGCTGCGCGTGCTGCCGCCGGAGGAGTCCCGGCACGTGGCGGGCACGGCGTTGGACGTGCGGCCGGTGGAGGGCGCCCGCTGGCTGGAGGTGAACGGCGGCCGGTACGGCCTCTACCGCACCTACGACAACGAGTGGTGGCACTTCGAGCATCACCCGGCCACCGCCGGGCCGCCGCCGCCCCGGCTGCCCCATCCGGGGGCGGCGCGCAGCGGTCGACCCTGCTCAAGCGGTGGTTAATATGTCCAGGTCAACCCACTCAACGGCAGGGAGCACCGGTGCCCCGACTCCTCCTGGTCGAGGACGACGCAGTGCTCGCTGAAGCCCTCGCCCGCGCGCTGCGCGGCCTCGGCCACGACATCGCGGTGGCCGGGTCGGGGGAGCAGGCGCTGGCCGAGCTGTTCGACGCCGCGCTGCCCGTCGATCTGGTGCTGCTCGACGTCATGCTGCCCGGCATCGACGGGTTCGAGGTGTGCAGGCGCATCCGCGCCCGCGCCACCGTCCCGGTCGTGCTGCTGACCGCGCGCGGCGACCCGGTGGACGTGGTGGTGGGGCTGGAGGGCGGGGCCGACGACTACGTGGTCAAGCCCGCCGAGCCGCGGGTGCTCGACGCGCGGGTGAAGACGATCCTGCGCCGCGCCGCCGCCCCGCCCGCGCCGTCCCCGGTCACCCGCGTCGGCGACCTGGTGATCGACCGGGCGGCGATGCTGGTCACCCGCGACGGGGTGGAGCTGGGCCTGACCTCGACCGAGCTGCGCCTGCTCATCGAGTTCGCCGACCACCCCGGCCAGGTGCTCAGCAGGCAGACCCTGCTGCGCAACGTCTGGGACTACGGCTACTCCGGCGACTCCCGGCTGGTCGACGCCGCGGTGGCCCGGCTGCGCGCCAAGATCGAGCCGGACCCGGCCAACCCCACCCTGCTGCGCACCGCGCGCGGCTTGGGGTACCGGCTGGTCAAGCCGTGAGGCTGGGCCTGCGGGCGAGCATCGCGGTGACGGTCATGCTGATCACCGTGGCGGCCTCGATCGCGGTCTCGGCGTTCTCCTACCGCATGCAGTCCGGCCCGGCGTGGGACCGCTTCGCCGCCTCCGCCCTCGCGGGCTTCCGCTCCGACGCCCAGCAGGCCGCCAAGCACAACGCCGCGCCCGACCTGCCGGGTGCGCCCGGCGCGCCGCGGGTCAAGCGGGTCGCCGACTTCATGGCCGGGCGCCTCGGCGTCGAGTGGGCGGTGGTGGACCTGCGCGACACCACGACGGTGGACGGCATCTGGTACACCGCCGCGGCGGGCTCGCCGGGGCATCCGGAGGACCTGCGGATCGGCGAGATCGATGCGGTCGGGCAGGGCATCAACACGCTCACCTACACCTCCAACGACGGCTCGCGCGCGTGGTACGCGGTGGCGGGGTCGGTGTTCCCGGACATCGTTCTGGTGGAGTTCTACAACCGCGACAAGATCGACCAGGAGCTGGCCTGGCTGCGCTCGCGGCTGATCGTCGTCGCCGCGGTGGTGTCCGCGGCGGCCGCGCTGCTCGGCGTGCTGGCCGCGGGGCTGGTGCAGCGCCCGGTCCGGATCGCGGCGTCGGCGGCGCGCCGCTTCGGCGAGGGCGAGCTGGACGTGCGGGTGCCGGTGCGGGGGCGGGATGAGCTGGCCGATCTGGCGGGCTCCTTCAACAGTATGGCCGCGCGGCTGGGCGATTCCATCGCCGCGCTGCGGGCCAAGGAGCGCCAGCAGCGCCGCTTCATCGCCGACGTCGCCCACGACCTGCGCACCCCGCTGGCCTCGATGCTGGCCGCCGCCGAGAGCCTCGACAGCACCGACCCGGCCGACCGCGAGCGCTCGGCGCAGCTGGTCACCGCCCAGGCCCGCAGGCTCAGCACCTTGGTCGACGACCTGCTGGAGATGTCCATCCTGGACGCGGGCGGAGCCGACCTGCGCCCCGAACCCGTCGACCTCCCCGCCCTCACCGCCGACGCCGCCGCCCTCGCCGCCCCCGGCCAGCCGGTCACCATCACCACCTCCGGCAACCCCACCGTCATCGGCGACCCCCGCCGCCTCCACACGATCATGCGCAACCTCCTCTCCAACGCCGCCCGCCACGGCGCCCCACCCATCACCGTCACCATCAACGGCGATTCCCCCACCCACGTCACCACCACCGTCACCGACGCAGGCCCCGGCCTACCCCCCACCCTCCTCCCCTACGCCTTCGACCGCTTCGTCCGCGGCGACCCCGCCCGAACCAGCTCCGAAGGCAGCGGCCTGGGCCTGGCCATAGCCCGCGAAAACGCCGCCCTCCACCACGGCACCCTCCACGCCACCGGCGGCTCCACCTTCGTCCTCACCATCCCCCGAGGCACCCCCACCTGACCCACCCCGCCCTCCACCACCCCTCACCCCACCGACCCCCCACTCCACCGCCCACGCCCGCACCCACCAACCCACCCCGCCGCCCACGCCCGCACCCACCAATCCACTCCACCGCCCACGCCCGCACCTACCAATCCACTCCACCGATCACGGCCGCACCTACCAATCCACTCCACCGATCGCGGCCGCACCCGCCGAACCCACTCACCGACCGCGCCCGCGCTCACCAATCCACTCGACCGACTACGCACCCACCAAACCCCACCCCACCGATCACGGCCGCACCCGCCAACCACCACTCACCCACCCTCGACCGACGCCCCTGGACTTCGCTTGCTGACGCCGCCCCCGCGGCGAGACCACCCAGCCCCAGCCCAAAGCCGTGCGCCCGCAGCGATCCAGCCCACCGCGTCAACGCCAGCCATCACCGACCCGGCCGCAACCACGAACACCACTTAGACCCACACTGAAGGCACATCCGCACCCCCCGCGGCATCCCGGCCGGTGGGACAGCGGGCTGCGGCAGGCCATGACCCGGTGGCGGCAGCGGGATCCGACCCCGGCTGCCAACCAGCAAGGTGCATCCCCGGGACGTCCTGCGGGCGCAGATCAACCCGGACGGGAAGCGCATGGTGACGACTGGGACCGGGGACGCGGGGATCGCCCGGCTCTGGGACAGCACCGACCCGACGGCCCCGCGAGCTGCCTGGGCACTCAGGCGTGGTCGAGGACGCCGTCTTCACCGCCGACTCCCGCACGGTCCCTCGACGGTCCACTACTGGGACCTCGATCTGGAGCGCATCGCTCGAAGGGTGTGCGAGTGGGCGGAGGCGCCGATAACCCGGGAGCAGTGGGAGCGCTGGGTGGTCAACACCGACTACGCGCCGCCGTGTTGAGGCTCGTCGGTTGGTGGTTTGAGGAGTTTGAGGCCGACCACGGCGCCGATGATGCCTGCTAGGAACAGGAGGCGGAGGGCTGTTGCGGCTTCCTCCCCGGTGAGGATCGCCCATGCCACGGTCAACGCCGCGCCGGTGCCCGTCCAGACCGCATACGCGGTGCTGATGGGGATGTGGTTGGCCGCGTACCCCAGCCCCGCCATGCTCAGCGTCAACGCGACCGCGAAGACGATCGTGGGGAGGAGTTCGGTGAGGCCGTTGCTGTGGCCGAGGGCGGTGGCCCACACCGCCTCCAGCAGGGCGCTGGCCATCAGGATCAGCCACGGCATCAGCCCACCGCCTTCAGGCCGACGACGCAGCCGATCAGGACGACCAGCAGCCCGGCGCGGGCCAGGCTCAGGCGCTCCTGGCCGCGGGCGACGGCGATGATGGCGGTGAGCACCACGCCGATGCCGACCCACACCGCGTACGCGGTGCCGGTGGGCAGCTCGTTCATCGCGTAGGCCAAGCCGACCATGCTCAGGACCATCGCCACGGCGAAGACCGCCGTGGGGCCCTTCTTGCGGAAGTTCTGGGAGGCGCCCAGCGCGGTGGCCCACACCGCTTCGAGCGCTCCGGAGGCGATCAGCACCGCCCAGGCCATGTGCGTACCCCGCTTCTTCGTACGACTGTGCGACTACAAGGCTACGCCTTCTCGTACGACTGTGCGAGAATGGGGGAGTGCCCAGGAGGTTGGACGCCGAGGAGCGCGACCGGGTGGTGGTCGACGCGGTGTGGCGGGTGCTGACCCGGGACGGCCTGGCCGCGCTGTCGGTGCGCAACATCGCCGCCGAGGCGGGGCTGGCGCCCAGTTCGCTGCGCTACACCTTCCCCACCCAGGCCAGCGTGCGCGAACGCGCCGTCGAGGCCGTCATCGAGCGCCTCCGCGAGCGCGTCGCCGCGATCCCTGGCGAGCTCGGCGCGCGGCAGTGGGCCAGGGCGGCGCTGATGGAGCTGCTCCCCCTGGACGACGGCAGGCGCACGGAGATGGAGGTCCTCCTGGCCCTGGGCACGGCCGCGATGACCGACCCCGCCCTGCGCGCGCCCTTCGACGCGGTGAACTCGGTTGTTCGGGATGTCTGCGTGCAGGCCGCGAACACTCTCGGTCGCAGGGACGAGTTAACCGTCGACCACCTGCACGCCTTGGTGGACGGCCTCGCCCTGCACCTGGTCCGCCGGACCCACGGGGAGTCCGTCGACTGGGCCGTTCGGGTCTTGGACGGCCACCTCGAACGGACGATGGAAAGCCATCCCATATAGCGGAATGGTTTGCCCTGGCGGGCGGGCAGCGATCAACTGGTGCTCCACCGGGACGTGGAGGTCGCCAATGACGGTCACCGATGAACTGCTGGTCAACAACACCCGCTACGCCGAGGGGTTCGCCGGGCCCCTGCCGCTGCCGCCCGCGCGGCGGCTGGCGGTCGTGGCGTGCATGGACGCGCGGATCAACGTCTACGCCGCCCTCGGGCTGAAGGAGGGGGACGCGCACGTCATCCGCAACGCCGGGGGCGTGGTGACCGAGGACGAGATCCGCTCGCTGGCGATCAGCCAGCGGCTGCTGGGCACCGAGGAGATCATCCTCATCCACCACACCGACTGCGGCATGCTCACCTTCACCGACGACGCCTTCCGCACCGAGATCGAGCGGGAGACCGGCATCAAGCCCGCGTGGGCCGCGGAGTCGTTCACCGACATCGAGGCCGACGTCCGCCAGTCGCTCCAGCGCATCCTGACCAGCCCGTTCATCCCGCGCAAGGACAGCGTCCGCGGGTTCGTCTTCGACGTGGCGACCGGGGCGCTGACCGAGGTGGTGTGAGGGGTCAGCCCGCCTGCTCCACGTGGGCGCGGATGCGGCTGCCCGACTCGTCGGTCCAGCCCTTGCGCGTGGCGTAGGCGATCATCCCGGCGAGGTCGTCGGCCCAGGTCGGGCCGACGCGACCCGCGGCCAGCGCGCGGATGGTCTCGACCGGGACCATGAGGTGGGTGCCGCCGGGCAGCGGTTCACCGAGGCCAGCGCCGCGGGTGGCAGCGGCGAACTCGGCGTCGGTGAGGCCGGGAGCGCGGACGGCGTGGAATGCGCGGACGTCCTCGGGGTCCACCAGGTCCACGCCGTCCGCGGTGATGTGGAAGTGCACCGCGCTCACCCCAGGCCCAGGTAGCCGTGCTCGACGATGCGCGCGGCCGCCTGCGCGTAGCGCTCGGGGTCCTGGGGGGCGAAGGTGCCCAGGCCGTCGACGTAGCGGTTGTACATGCAGAACGCCGCCGCGATGAGCACGGTGTCGTGGATCTCCAGGTCGGTCGCCCCCTCCGCGCGGGCGGCCTCGACCAGCTCGGTGGTCACCTTGCGGCCGCTCTCCTGCACCGCGCCCGCGATGCGCAGCAGCGCGCGCAGCTTCGCCGAGACCGGGGCGGTGTCGAGGTCGGCGCGGACCTGGTCGACCAGCGCCATGCCCTCGTCGAGCTGGGCGGCGGCGAAGGCGGCGTGGGAGGAGCAGCAGAAGGTGCACTCGTTGCGGCCGGAGACGTAGGTGGCGATCAGCTCGCGCTCGCCCGGGGTCAGCGGGTGCGGCTCGCGGCGCAGCAGGACCTCGGCGAGCTCCTCAAGCGGCTTGGCCGTCTCCGGACGGAACCGCATGGGTCCGTTGATGCCGGGGAAGGTGTTCTCGTCCACGCCCAGATCGATGTGGGCCATCGGGGGTCCGCTCCGTTCGTCAGGGGGCTTGGTCACACCCTGGCGACGACGGCCCAGGCCGGACAACTCCCCTCGTGCTGCGGTGGCGCACCTCACCGTTTGACCACCGCCCGGCGCCGGTAACCATGAGGTGGACATACCCGCTGGAGGCATGATGAGCAGCATCGACGTCGGACGAGGCGTGGCCAACCCGCGCCGCACGCGCCTGGGCCCGGACTGGACGCCCGGCAGCTCCGCCGGCCCGTCCGAGCCGACGGGGGGCGTCGTGCCCGACAAGTCCGAGAGCAGCGCCCCCTAGCGCAGCGGCGGTGTGCTGGCAGGCGGCCTGCGGTGGTGGGTCGCCTGCTCGTAGTCGTGGCCCAGGCCCAGCAGCGCCGGTTCGCTGAACGGGGCGCCCAGCAGCTCCACGCCGATGGGCAGCCCGTCCGGGGTGAAGCCCGCGGGGACCGAGAGGGCCGGAAACCCGGTGTTCGCCGCGAGGGCGCATGTGCTGCCGCCCGGCTGCGGCTGCCCGATCCGCGCGGCCTGGTGCTGGACCGTCGGGTAGATGAGGGCGTCGAGGTCGTTGTCCGCCAGCAGCGCGCCTAGCAGCTGCTGCGCCCGGGCCCGCTGCGCCAGCCGCTCGTGGTACTCGTCCAGCGGCCCGCTCAGCCGCCCGCGCCTGCTCTTGATCCGCTCCATCACGACCGGCTCGACCTGGCCGCTGGCGATGATGTCGGCCAGCGTCACCACGTCGGCCGGGGGCTCCAGCCGCGCCAGCGGGCGGGGGAAGCGCGAGCCCGGCGCGGCGAGGTAGCGGTTGAGGTCGCGCTCGAACTCGTCGGCGTAGACGCTGGACGCGCCGACGGCCGCCATCAGCGCGGGCTGGGCGGGCAGGTCCACGACGGTCGCGCCTTGCCCTGCCATGTCCGCCGCTGCTGCGCGGATCAGCGCCGTCGTCACCGGTGATGTGCCGAGGTAGTCGATGAGCACGCCGATGCGGGCGCCGGTGAGGGCGGTGTCGTCCAGCGCGGCGGTGTAGGTCGCGGGAATGCGGCCGATGGATGCGGCGGTGGACGGGTCCTTCGGGTCGTAGCCCGCGGTGGCGTCGAGCACCAGCGCGACATCGGCGACCGACTTGGCGATCGGTCCGCCCACGTCCTGGGTGTCCGACAGGGGCGCGATGCCGTCGCGGCTGGAGAGCCCCTGCGTCGGCCGCAGCCCGACGAGGCCGTTGTGCGCCGCGGGGTTGCGGATCGATCCGCAGGTGTCCGACCCGAGGCCGACCGCGCCGAACCCGGCCGCGATCCCCGCGGCCGTGCCGCCGCTGGAGCCGCCGGGGTGGCGGCTCTGGTCGTAGGGGTTGCGGGTCTGCCCGCCGAGCGAGCTGACGGTCTCGATCCCGGAGGCGAACTCGTGCAGGTTCATCTTGGCGACCACGACCGCGCCCGCCGCCCGCAGCCGCGCGACCTGCTCGGCGTCATCGGGCGCCCACCAGCGCCGCAGGGCGAGGGAGCCGTTGGTGGTCGGCAGGTCGGCGGTGTCGTAGTTGTCCTTGATCAGCACGGGCACGCCGTGCAGCGGCCCGCGCACGTGCCCGCGCCGCCGCTCGGCATCCATCCGCGCGGCATCGGCGATGGCGGTGGGGTCCTCGCGGATCACCGCGTTGACACCGGGCTGGTCGCCGTACGCCTGCTCGTAGGCGTCGATGCGCGCCAGGTACGCCTTCACCAACTCCACCGAGCTGACCCGCCCGCTGGCCAGCAGCCGCCCCAACCCTCCGGCATCAAGCTCGACCACCCACCGCGCGACCTGATCACCCCGGCCGTCGGCGTGGGCGGGAACCTCCATCCCCGCCAGGCAGAGCGCACTCGCCACGAGTCCCAACACCCGCCGTCCGCCCATCCCGGCCTCCCTCCCACGCCCGGCCGATTCTCGTGCAGCCACCCCGACGCCAGTACCACCAGACGGGGCCGAACGGGGTTTGTCGGCCAGCCGTGCCACCCTGTGGCGCATGCAGGTTCGTCGTGACGACGGTGTGGCGCTCAACGCGGAGTTCGGAGTCGAGGTGAACATCCGTCGGTGCTCGGCCACCGCAGCACCTTCGTCGGCGCTGTCCTCGCCACCCTTCCAGGAGCCCGGTTCACCATGAACCCGGTCATGGTCACCACGGAGCCGGAGGGCGCCTCCCCAGACCCGGACGTGATGGACGCTGTCCTCGACGCCGAGCGCGCGGCTGGCCGCACGCGACGGCAGGGGCGGGGGTTGACGGCGGCGGAGAAGACCGCGGTGGAGCGGCGGGCGATGGAGGTGGCGGGGGAGCACCTCGTCGGGCAGGGCTGGGATGTCGAGGACGTCGGGGCGACGCGGTCCTACGACATCGACGCGACGCGGGGTGAGGAGCACCTCTTCGTCGAGGTCAAGGGGACCACGTCGGCGGGGGAGGAGGTTGTGCTGACCCGGCGGGAGGTCGAGTTGATGACGGACGAGTACCCGCACACCATGCTGATCGTCGTGCACGGGATCGAGCTCGACCGCTCCGGGGAGACGCCGGTCGCCAGGGGTGGGGTGCTCGACGTGTACCACCCCTGGCGCGTGGAGCCCGAGCGGTTGACGCCCATCTCCTACCAGTACCGCACCGAGAAGGTCAGCTCGCCAAGCGGTGGATGACGTCGGGGTCGGCGAGGCGGGTCGGGGGCTGCTTGAAGTTGATGATCTCCAGGAAGAGGCGGGACAGCGCGGGGTCGGTGCTGGCGGCCTGGAAGAAGCGGGCCTGGTGCTGGGCTTCGGGGGTCGGGGTGGCCGGGGAGAGCAGGGCGGCGTCGCCGGTGGTGACGATGGACCAGGCGTTGCCGATGGTGTCGGCGCAGGGCGGGAAGTAGCGGGCGGCGAGGTCGTCGGCGGTGTCGGACAGCAGCGCGCGCAGGAGCCGGGCCTGGAGGGCGGCGAGGGTGATGCCCTGGCCGTAGACCGGGTTGAGGACGCAGATGCTGTCCCCGAGCGGCACCAGATTGGCGGGCCAGGTGGTGAGCTGGTCGTAGCGCCGCCACAGGTTGTCCGGGATGTGGAAGACGTGCGGGCCCTCGATGGCCGTCCTGGGGGCCAGGTTCTCGGCGATGAGCGGCGCGGGGAGCGTGGCGGCGAAGTCGCGGAAGGCGGGCTCGTCCAGCGGCGGGCGGGTGCCGTAGCCCGCCAGCGACGCGATCCAGCGGTTGCCCTCCAGCCACAGCAGCGCGCCCGCGCGCGGGGCGGCGGGGGTCGGGGCGATGAGGAAGTTGTCGATCCGGTCGGGCTCGCGGGTGTAGGTGCGGCTGACGTAGTAGAGGTCGACCCGCATCCGCTCCTCCGGCGGGCGCGGGTACCCGGCGCCCGCGATCCAGTCGGGCAGGCGTGAACCCCGGCCGGTGGCGTCGACCACGAGGTCGGCGTCCACCCACCGGTCGCCCGCCCGCACCCGCCGCACCCGGCCGCCCTCGACCTCAAGCCCGTCCACGGCAACGCCTTGCCGCACCTCGACACCCGGGAGGGCCGACACCCACGCGCGCAGCCGTTGCTCCATCAGCAGACGGCTCACCGACAGCCCGTGCAGGAACCCCGGCGAGACCGCGAGCGGGTACCCGCCGACCACCCACGCCACGTCGGCCGACAGGTCCTCCCGGCGGCCGCCGTGGGCGACGATGTCCTCGCTCAGCCCCGGCAGCAGCTCGTCGAACACGTCCACGCTCGTGGCGAGCAGCCCGTGCGCGTGCCGCGCCTGCCCGACCGCTCTTCGCGCCACCGGCCCCACCGGCAGGCTGTCCCGGTCGAGTACCAGCACGCGCGAGCAGAAGGGCTCCACCGCGGCCGCGGCGAGCAACCCGCCCATCGACGCACCGGCCACCACGGCTACACCGATCCCAGCCATCGCTCCACCTCTCCTCGGCGACCCAACCGCGGATGGGACAAGGCATCCCCGCTGCCGCGGGCGGACCCCCGATGGTGTCAGCGCCGGATCAGCGTGCGCCGATCGCCGGGCGACATTCACTCAAATGCAGGCGCGGTCAGCGGAATCCCGTGCAGCCAATTGATTGCTGCCCCGCATCATCACTACCGCGCGCGCAAAGCGGCTGGGAGGGTTGGATCATCGAGCCGACGCGATGGGAGCACGCGATGACGGTGACCGGCACGGACCTGGAAGCGGTCGTCGACCGCTACTGCGCCGCGTGGAACGACCACGACCTCGCCGCCCTGATGGCGATGCAGACCGACGACATGGTGTTCCACCTGCACCTGGAAGGCGTCGCCGAGGTCGCGGGCGCCGAGGCGGTCCGCGCGCAGTTCGCGGCGTTCTTCCACGTGATGCCCGACTACCACGCCGACACCATCCGCATCGACGTGCGCGAGGGCATCGCGGTCGTGGAGTACGCCATCACCGCCACCCTCGCCGAGCCCTTCCCCCTGGGCCGGTTCACCGGCAGGGCCGGGCGCCGCGCCCGGTTCGAGGCGATGGACGTCCTCCGCTTCGCCGCGGGCAAGGTCGCCCGCAAGGACGTCTACGTCGACGCCTTCGCCATGCGCTCCGGCTGGGACCTGGCCTGATCCGTCCTCAGTGGACCCAGCGCTGGGTGGGCACGGCGTGGCGCGCCGCCTCGGCGATGCGCACGCAGCTGCGGTCGTCGCCGAAGGGGGAGGGGAGGGTGGCGAGCCGGGCGCGGCGGTCGTCGCCGTCGGCGAGCCAGTCCAGGGCGATCCCGGTGAGGTCGTCGCGCGGGCCGACGAGGCTGCCGAAGTCGTCGAGCACCTCCCGGCGCTCGGTCGAGCCGCCCACGACCAGGATCGGCCGCTTCAGCACGGTCGCCTCCTCCTGCACGGCGCTGGAGTCGGAGACCAGCAGCCCCGCGTGCTTGGCCAGCGCGAGGAACTCCGAGTGCCAGAGCCGGTTCACCACGCGCAGGTTCATCCCCGAGCCCAGCACGCCGACGCGGATCGCCGCGGCCCGGGTCTGCGGGCGCGCTGCCAGCACGACCGGGTACCCGGCGTCGCCGATGCGGGAGAGCTGGTCGGTGATGGCGAGCAGGCTGGCGTCGTCGGTGTTCTCCGGGCGGTCGATGGTGGCCAGCACGTAGCCGTCCGGTTCGAGGCCCCACCGGCGGACTAGGTCCAGCCGCTCGCGCAGCGGCAGGAGCCGGTGGCCGACCGACTCCACCGCGGTGGTCCCGGTCAGCCGGATCTCCCGGTTGCCGAGGCCGTCGGCGCGCAGGTTGTCGACGCTGGTCGGGGTCGGCGCGCACAGCACGTCGGCGGCGCGGTCGAGCAGCACCCGGGTGTGCTCGTCGGGGTGGGCGGGGTCGCCGCAGCGCAGGCCCGCCTCGACGTGGACCAGCGGGATGCCGGACGCGCGGGCGGCCAGCGCCCCCACCAGGGCGGTGCCGGTCGCGCCCCGGACGAGGACGGCGTCCGGGCGGTCGGCGGCGAAGGTCCGCTCCAGGTGCTCCAGGTGCTCCAGCGCGCCCGCGAGCCCGTCCTGCCCGTCGGTGTCGCGCCGCCCGACGCGCACCGGCTTGGCCAGCTCGCCCAGCTCGCACAGGACGGGGGCGAGGGCGAGCACCTCGCGTCGGGACCCGAGCACGGTCGCCACGCCGCCCGGGCGCGGCTCCGGGGCCGAGGAGCGGAGCTGCTGCGGGATCGTGGTCATGCGGGTTGACCTCCAGGGGGTCGGTGGTTGACGGTTCCAGCGAACCCGGCCCCGGCAGGCGCGCGCGTGGACCCGCGGTGACGGCTCGGCCCTGCGTGTAGACCTCGGTTGACACCACCCGATGGTGTGGTCCGAGCGCCCCGGCCTGGCCGAGCTGCTTCGATGGGATGGGTGATCGACCATTGGCAGCGCCTGTTCCGCAGGCGCGGCTCGCGCAACGCCATCGCGGCGGTGGTGATCGCCGGTCCGGCGGCGGTGGGCCTGCTGTCCGGCCTGTACCGGGCGGCCCCGGCCTCCGCGCCCGTGTTCGCCGTGGTCGCGGGCGTGTGCGCGGTGGTCGTCGCGCTGTGGCGGCGCACGCACGACTGGGTGGCCGTCGTGGTGGCCTGCGCCACGTTCGTGCTGACGGAGCTGCCCTACCCGGTCTACGTGATGACCTTCTCCCTGTCCCGGCGGCGGCGCTGGACGCCCGCCGTCGTGTGCATGGCCGTGCTGCTGGCCCTGCCCGCGCAGCAGGCGATCATCGAGCGGAGGAGCAGCTCGGCCGACCTGTTCGAGCCCGAGACCGGGCTGCTGCCCGGCGGCGGGATCAACGGGCTGGTCTACTGGGCGCTCGCCGCGGTGGCGCCGTTCGTCATGGGCCTGGCCAAGAACAGCCTGGAGGAGGCGTCCATCGAGCGCGAGCACCACGCCGCGCAGGCCGCCGAGCGGCAGCGGCGGTTGCGGGAGAGCACGCTGCGGGAGCGCAGCCTGACCGCGCGAGCCCGGATGGCGTCGATGATGCACGACGGCGTGGGCCACCACGTCAGCGTGATGGTGACCACGGCGGGCGCGATCAGCGTGGACGCCGCGGCGACGGCCTCGATCCGGGAGCGCGCCGAGCTGATCGTCGGGGTCGGCCAGAAGGCCGTCGCGCAGCTCGCCGAGGTGCTCGACACCCTCGCCGGGCCCAGCCCGGTGCCCGCCCCCACCCGGTTCGCCGTCGACGACGTCCCCGACCTGGTGCAGGACTACCGCTCGCTCGGGGTGGACGTGGCCTACGCGGCCGACCCGGCCTGCGCCGCGGCCGAGGGCGACGCGGTGGACCTGTGCTACCGGATCGTCCGGGAGGGGCTGACCAACGCCCTGCGGTACGCGGGGGAGTCGCAGGTCGAGGTCCGCCTCACCTGCGCAGGCGGAATGGCGCAGGTGGCGGTGACCAGCCCGCTGGCCCCGCCGGAGCGGCCCGCCCTGCCCGGCACCGGCCGGGGCCTGCGGCTGCTGGCCGACGAGGTGGCGCGGGCGGGCGGCAGCCTCGCCGAGGGCCCGGAGGGGGACGTCTTCGTCCTGCGCGCCGAGCTGCCCCTGGCCGGACCCGACGACGAGGGGGCCGCCCGATGACCGACCAGCCGATCCGGGTCGTCGTCGTGGACGACCAGGCGCTCATCCGCGCGGGGACCCGCTCGATCCTGGAGTCCGCGCCCGACATCGCGGTGGTGGGGGAGGCGGGCGACGGCGCCGAGGCGGTCTCCGTGTGCCGCGCGCACCGCCCGGACGTCGTGCTGATGGACCTGCGCATGCCCAGGGTCGACGGGGTGACCGCGACCGCGGCGCTGAAGCGGGAGCCGGAGCCGCCCTACGTCCTGGCCCTGACCACCTTCAACGACGACCTGCTGATGATCGAGGCGCTGACCGCGGGCGCGGACGGCTTCCTGCTCAAGCAGCTCAGCCCGAAGGACCTCATCAGCGCCGTCCGCGCGGTCCGCGGCGGGGCCTCGGTGCTCAACGCCGAGCTGAGCAAGCGGATGCTCCGGCGCATCACCGGCGAGCCCGTCGCGCCGCGCACCGCGTTCCCGGACGCCGCCGACCGCATCGACCTGCTCAGCGAGCGGGAGCGGGAGGTGCTCGGCCAGGTCGGCCTCGGCCTGAACAACGCCGAGATCGCCGAACGCCTCTTCATGAGCGTGTCGACGGTGAAGACCTACGTCTCCCGGACCCTGTCGAAGCTGCAGTTGGACAACCGCGTCCAAGCCGCCCTGCTGGCCCACCAGCTGCACCTGGCGCCCGACCAGCCACCCCGCGGCTAGGGCGGGATGGACTGGGCGAAGCGGAAGGCGTTGTCCGGGTCGTAGCGGCGCTTCAGCGCGCGCAGGCGGTCGACGTTGGGGCCGTAGTACGCGGTGAGCCAGTCGGGCAGGGCCGGGTCGGGGAAGTTGGGGTAGACCGCGCCCGTGCCCCACGGATGGGTCAGCGCCCAGCTCCGGGCGAGCCAGGCCAGCGCGTCCTGCCCGCGCCGCGCCGCGCCGACCGGGCCGACGAGGACGGTGTGCTTGACCAGGAAGGCGGGTGTGCGGTGGGCGAAGGCGGTGGCGTCGCCCGGGACGCGGGCGTACGCGCCCCGCCACGGGGTGAACGCGATCTCGCGCAGTTCGCCGTACTCGCGGCGGGCGGTGAAGTGCTCCAGCAGCGCGGCCAGGGCCTCGTCGGGGAGCGGGTGGTCGAAGAACTCTGTCTTCGCGGTGTGCATGCCCGGGCGGTCGTTGGTCAGCGGGAGGCTGGCGGGGTCGTGCGCGGCCGCGGCGTACGGGGTCGCGCGCAGCCGGGCGGCGTCGGCGGGGGAGAGGTCGACGATCTCCACCTCCGCGGGCTCCGGGGTCGCGGCGAGGAAGGCGTCGACGGCCGCCCGGTCCGGGGCCGCGCCGACGAGCAGGGCGGTCGGCTCCTCGTCGGGGTACTGCGGGCACAGCAGCACCATCTCCGCTGACACCGCGTCGTCGGCGTCCCAGCGCTGCCACCACCGCAGCAGCGCGGCGGCGTGCCGGACCGGCCACACCACGCGGAAGTGGGTCCGGGCCGCGGCGGGCGCGGTCCGGAAGGTCGCGGCGGTCACCACGCCGAAGTTGCCGCCGCCCGCCCCGCGCAGCGCCCACAGCAGGTCCGGCTCGTCGGCGGTGTCCACGACCCGGCCGTCGGCCAGCACGACCGCGGCGGACACCAGGGCGTCGCAGGTCAGCCCGTGCAGCCTGCCGTGGCTGCCGAACCCGCCGCCCAGCGCCGCCCCGACCACCCCCACCGAGGGGCACGACCCCAGCGGCACCACCCGGGCGCCGAGGGCGGCCGCCAGGTCCCCGGCGCGCACGCCCGCGCCGACGGTGGCGAACTCCCCCGACACCTCGATGGCGTCGTGCGGGGTGAGGTCGATCAGCAGGCCGTCGGTGCTGGAGTGGCAGGCGTTGCTGTGCCCGCCGCCGCGCACCGCGAACGGCCATCCCGCCCGCCGCGCCCATGCCAGGGCCTCGACCACGGCGTCGGTGTCGGCGCAGCGGACGACCGCGCGCGGCAGGGTCTCCCGCGGTCGTCCGATGAACTGGGTGCGGGAGAGCGCGTAGCGCGGGTCGTCGGGGAAGATCAGGTCAGGCATCGGCGTACATCCGGCTCTGCAGCGCGTAGAGGTCGGCGTACCGCCCGCCCGCCGCGATCAGCTCCGCGTGCGTGCCCTGCTCGACCAGCCTGCCCTCGTGCAGCAGCAGGATGCGGTCGGCGTGCCGGACGCTGGCGAGGCGGTGGGTGATGAGCACGACCGTGCGGTCGGCGGCCAGCGCGCGCAGCGATTCGTACACCGCGAACTCGGCCTTGGCGTCCAGCGGCGCGGTGGGCTCGTCCCAGATCAGCAGCGGCGCGTCGCGGAACAGCCCGCGGGCGACGGCGAGGCGCTGCCACTGGCCGCCGGAGAGCTCCACCCCGCCGCGGAACTGCTTGGACAGCAGCGTCTCCCAGCCCGCGGGCAGCGCGCCCACCACCTCGTCGGCCCCGGCCTGCCCGGCCGCCCGGGCGAGGGCGGCGCCGTCGGGGTCGGGCCGGTCGTGGCGGCCGACGCGGACGTTGACCCGGGCGGTGTGCGGCCAGCGGACCGGGTCCTGCAGCACCATCATCACCTGGTCGGCGACGCGGGACCGGTCGGCGTGCGCGAGGTCGTGCCCGCCCCAGCAGACTCGCCCCGAGGTGGGCGGGTAGAGCCCGGCGATCAGCTTGGCCAGGGTGGTCTTGCCCGAGCCGTTCTCCCCGACCAGCGCGACCGTCTCGCCCGGCTCGATGGTCAGCGTGACGTCATCGATCGCGGTGCGCGTGCTCTCCGGGTAGTGGAAGACGACGTGGTCGAGTTGCACCCCGTGCGGAGTCGGCGCTGGCCCGCCGGTGGCCTGCTTGCTGGCCGAGGCCAGGAACTCCTGGTAGTCCGCGACGTACATGCCCTGTTCGACCAGCTGGTTGGCCGAGAGCACCAGCCGGTTCAGCGCGGTCGTCGCCACCCGGATGGCGATGACGGCCGTGCCCGCCACCGCCAGCGGCACCCAGTCGGCGCGCACCAGCAGCCCGAGGACCACGTAGGTGGCGACCAGGCCGAGGCCCGCGAATGCCCGCCCGACCCCGCGCACCCGCGCCTGCGCGGTGCCCAGCCGCACGTCCTCCTCGCGCAGCGGGTCCGCGGCGATCCGGTACTCCCGCAGCACGAACGGCTCGGCCTGGTAGGCGCGGATCTCGGCGGCGGGCTCGCGCTCGGTGGCCAGGTCGGACACCATCTGCACCCGCCGGTCCAGCACGACCGTGCGGCCGACGCTGGCGTAGGCCAGCCGCGCGGAGCGGTGCACCGCCCAGCCGTCGGGGAGCACCGCGAGCAGCAGCACCGGCAGCAGGACGGGGTGCAGCGCGGCCAGGCTGCCCGCGGCGGCGGCGATGCCCGCCAGCGCGCCGATCAGCTCCACCAGGTTGTCCGCCGCGCGCTCGATGAAGAACAGGCCGCGGTCGCGGGCCCGGTGCATGCGGTCGTAGAAGCGGGCGTCGTCGAAGGCGGCGAGGTCCGCGCCGAGGCTGGCCGCGTACAGCCGCTCCTCGGCCAGCCGCCGCACCGACGGGGTGATCCGGGCCCTGGCCAGCCCGACGCCCACGTCCATCGTCCCGCGCACCGCGAACGCCCCGCCGACGAGCAGCAGCTCGGGCAGCGCGGCGAGCACCCGGTCGGCGGTGGGGCCGCCCGCCAGCAGCTCGGTCAGCACGCCGGTCGTGGCGAACAGCCCGAACGCCGCGGCCATCCCGGACACCACCTGCATGGCGGCGATCGCGGCGGCCGCCCCCGGCGCGGCGTCCCAGATCATCCTCAGCACCGGCCAGGTGGCCGCCGGGAGCCCGCGGACGGTCCGGCGCGGGGTGTCGGCGGTGTCGAGCTGCCAGTGCGGGGTGACGAGGTTGCCCTCGCGCGGGTCGGCGTCGCCGGTCATCGGGCCGCGCCGAGCAGCAGGACCGAGGGCAGGTCGCACTCCGGGTGCATCCGCAGCAGCTGGTAGGCCACCCCGCCCGACCCGGACAGCACGCTCGGGGAGTACACCTCGCGGGCCAGCCCGGTGGTCACGCCGTGGGTCTCCAGGCCGCCGAGCACCAGGGCGTCGAGGGTCGGACGGTCGAGTCCGATGTGGACACCGCGGGCGATGGCGGTGCTCAGCAGCTCCCAGACGCCGGTGTCGCCGTGGCAGAGCGTGTGCGTCCAGCCCATCCCGTCGCGCAGCGCCGACACCGCGGCGCGGCGCAGCACGTCCGGGCCGCCCAGCCCGTCGGCCGCCGCCAGGCCGACGCCGACGGCCCCGTGGCACCAGGCGGCGGCCGCGGTGTCCGGCTCCCGCGGGTCCATCCAGGCTTCGCGGCCGCGGTCGTACCCGGTCTCCTCGAAGGCCGCCGCGGCCCCGGCCAGCTCGGCGAAGCGCTGCTCGCCCGTCGCCGCCGCCAGCTTGGCCAGCGCCCACCCGATGCCGGTGGCCCCGTGGGCGAACCCGCCGATGCCCGCGGGCCAGGTCGGCGCTGGCCAGCGGGCCGTGCCGCCGACGAGCACCGCCGCGTCGGCCAGCTGGTCGCCCGCGCGCACGGCGAGGTCCAGCCAGCGCTGCTCGCCGGTGCGCGCGGCCAGGTGCAGCAGCGGCACGATCGCGCCCGCGGCGCCGACGACGATGTCCGGCGACTCGCTCGCCGCCAGCGCCGCCGGCAGCTGCTCGGCGAGGAACAGCGCGTCGGCGGCGCAGTCCCCGCCCAGCCGGTCCAGCGCCAGCCAGCACCAGATCTGCGAGCCCAGCCCGATGTAGCCGCCCGGCGGGTCGGGCCTGCGGCGGGTGTGCTCGGCCTGCGCCGCCCACCACCGCTGGGTCAGCCGCGCGGTCCGCACGGTCCCGGCCAGCAGGTCCGCCACCCCGGCGACCGGGTCGGCCCGCCCGGCCGCTGCCTCCCGCCCGTACGCCGCGAGCAGCACGGCCACGCCCAGCGTCCCGCCGTAGAGGTCCGGGGTCAGCGGCGAGGTCTGCCAGCCGTCGCGGTCGAGGATCGGGGCGAACCAGGTGGCCGTGCCGTCGTCCCCGCGCACGGCCTCGGCCGCCAGCTCGCGCATCAGCCCGGCCGCGAGCGCCCGCCTGCGGCTGTCGAGTTCGGACAGCTCCGGGTCCGCGGGCGGCATCTGCCGCAGGTCCGGCTCCGAGCCCTGGTTGAGGTAGGCGCTGACCAGCGCGGCCCGGGTCACCCGGCGCTCCAGCGCCAGGTCCGCGGTCCGCCAGCGGCGCAGCGCCACCGCGACCTGGTCCTCCGGCGGCATGCAGCGCAGGTCGCCCGGGGTGCGCAGGGTGCCGTCGCCGGGGGTGGTGGTGAACACCGGGATGTCGCCGACCAGCAGCTCCGCGACCTCGGCCGCGTGCACGTCCGGGTCGCCGGGGCCGCGGGTGTTGATCGAGTGCCGGGCGAGCAGCGCGCGGGCCTTGCGCTCGGCGGCGGGCTGGTCGTGCAGGCCCGCCGGGTGCCAGAGCAGGCGGGCCAGCTCGGTGTAGGACTCGGTGTCGCGCACGACGACCCGGACCACGCAGTCGGCGAAGGCCGCCAGCAGCGGCTCCAGCGCGCCTGCTTTGTCCAGCGCGGTGATGCGCCCGGCCATCTCGTCGAAGCCCGCGAGCACCGCGGGCCAGTGCCGGGCCAGGCGCGGGTGCGGGCTGGGCAGGTTGTGCGCCGGCGGCGGCTGGGCGGGCACGATCGCCACCCGCGCGGTGTCGGTGCCCGCGCCCACCAGGTCGGGCAGGCCCACGTCCGGCTGCTCGCCGGGCAGCCCGCCCATCGCCGAGCCGTCCACCCCGCGCCAGCCGAGGCCAGCGCCGCGGCCGGGGAGCAGGCCGGTCCGCAGCACCGTGTGGTTGAGCTGCTCGGCGACCCGGTCGGTGGCCTCGCCAGCGCCGGTCGGCGGGTGCGGGGGCAGGCGCGTGAACACGCTCTCGCAGTCGACGACGACCGGCACCGGCCCGCAGGCGATGATGTTCTCCGCGTGCAGGTCGGTGCCGGACACCAGCCGCATGACCGCCAGCCAGTGCCCGAGGTTGCGGTAGAACACCGCCAGCTCGGCGTCGTCGGCGCAGTGGCGGTGGGCGACGTGCTCGGCCCAGCCGTAGCCTGCCAGCGCCAGCGCGCGGGGCACGCGGATCGGGTGCTCGTCGGTGGCCAGGCGGGCCAGCAGCTCGGCGAGCCGCAGATCGACCTGCATGGGCCGCGGTTTGTAGACCACGGTCCCGCCGGTGCAGCGGACGACGCTGACGGTGCGCCCGCCGCGGTGGCTGTCGCCGGCCCCGAACTCCACCGCGCATAGCGCGCCCACGTCGCCGCCGAGGAGGTCGCCGAGCAGCGGGCGGTCGGCGGCGAAGCGGGCCGCCATCGTGTGCACGGCCTCAATCCGGTTGTCCACCAAGGTGCGCAGGCGGGAGATGAGGTGGGGGTAGTGGCGGGTGAGGTCGTGCCAGAACGCCGGGTCGGCGGCGTGGTCGAGGAACTGCGCCCACCGCGCCTGCGGGTCCGCCGCGGTCAGCCTGCCGGTCAGCCGGGCGGCGTTCAGCTCCAGCACGAGGACGCGGACCACCTTGCGCCGCAGCACCTCCGCCAGCCCGGCGCGGGTCGCGGTCAGCACCGCGTCGGCCTCGGCGCCGCCGAGGCCGGCGACCCCGGCCAGCCGGTGGGCCAGCCGGTCGGCAGCCGGGCCGGTCAGCCAGTCCAGGGTCCGGTCGAGTTCGCCGACCTCGGCGGCCGTCATCGCCGGGTCAGCAGCAGACGGCGGGCCGGGACGCCGAGCAGCCCGAGCAGCGGCTGCCGGGCGGGTTGCAGGCCACGATGTCGCCCTCGGCGAACTCGCCGCTGGCGAACACCGGCCCGGCCGGGTTGTCCGCGTCGAGGCCCGCGCGCCAGCGGGCCACCAGTTCCTCTACGCCGTCGAGCAGTGCGGTGGTCATCGGAACTCCTTCCCTGGACAAGTCCGGGAAGTGTAGAAATGGGCCGTATACGGGAGCGCACACAACGACGCCGCCTTCCGGTGGTCAACCACGCCCTCGCACCGCGTCGTACAGCTGCTGCGTCGAGGCACTCGGCGCGACGCCCAGTTCGGCGTCGAGCACCCGCACCAGCCGCCGGTACACCGCCACCGCCTCGGTGCGCCTGCCGGAGGCGGCCAACGCGGCGACCAGGTGCCGCCACAGGCGCTCCCGCAGCGGGTGCTCCACCACCAGCCCGGCCAGCACGGGCACCAGCTCGACGTGCCCGCCTAGCGCGAGCCGCACCTCCACGAGGTCTTCTATGGCGCAGAGGCGCTGCTCCTCGAGCACGGTGACGTCCGGGCGGATGGCCTCCGGGATCGGCGCCCCCGCCAGCACCGGCCCCCGCCACAGCCGCACGGCCCGCCCGAGGCATCGCGCGGCTTCGACGTCCGCGCCCCGCTCCCGCAGCTGGCGCCCCTCGGCGACCAGCCGCCGGAACCACGTCAGGTCGATGCCCTCGACCGCGGCGACGAGCACGTACCCGTCCCGCGTCGTGGCGATGCCCGGCCCGTCCGGGTCGGTCTCGGTGAGGACCCGCCGCAGCTCGGCCAGGTGGGACCGCACGTTCGCCGCCGCCGACCGCGGCGGCCGCGCGGCCCACAGCGCGTCGATCACCCAGTCCAGCGGCAGCGCCCGGTTGGCCCGCACCGCCAGCAGCCCCAGCAACACCCGCGCCATCCGCCGGGCGGGCTGCCGCACGACCGCGCCCGCCTGCACCACCGGTCGCCCCAGCACCAGGACCGCCATCCGACCACCCCACGCCGCGCTGGCCTCTCGCCTGGAGAGCATCGGGGTGCGGGAAAGCGTTCAGGGACAGGCAGTTTTCGCCACTTCCGGTCACATGGCGTCAGCCGTGGCCCTGGTGACGGCCTCGGCGTAGTCCTTGGCGGTGAAGCCGGTGCGCGCGCACTTGCGGATGTCGTCGTAGTACCAGATGAACCCACCCGCGATCTTGGCCCCGCGCCAGCTCGTCAGCAGGTCGTGGACCTCGGTGGGGGAGCAGTCCTCGGCGCACTTGTCGCCGTGCCTGCACCACAGTCCGGGGGTGATCCGGAGGCCGCTCATGGCGTCGGACCACTCGTCGATCGCTTCCTTGTTCGCGTTGACGTCTCCGCCCGCGTAGCACTGGAGGTAGACGCGGTCCACGTAGTCGCCGAGGGACAGCCTGACGTCCGCCCAGTAGCCCTTCCGCTCGAAGGGGACGAAGGTGAACTTCGGATACCCGATCCGCTTGGCCATCTGCGCGAACTTGAGCGTCGATTCGACGTCGTAGCAGGTTTCATCGTCGCTGTTGATGGCGTCGGGCTGGAGGACGTCGAACAGGGCCTTGAAGTTGCGGTGGAGGACGGAGTTCTCCTGGTCCCCGTCCTTCTCGTTGATCAGCCGCTTGATCTTCACCCAATCCGCGGAATCATAGGTGGTCGAATACGACCCCACGGACACCTCAACCCGCTTGACCGACGTCCCCGCCCCGGTCTTCAACTGCTTGACCAGCTCAGGCCACCGTCGATCCCCGACATACTCCCCCTGCGAGACGATGAGCTTGTCGTTGTAGACCAAATCCCCCTCCCGAGGCCCACTCGCCGCCCCATCCGCGATGTGGATGCTCCACAGGATCACGGTCTCAAACCCCGACTGCCGCAAGTCCGCCACAACACCTTCAGCCCCCGCGCCGTCGCCGTCGGGATATACCGGCCCACCAACATAAACCGCCGCCCGCCCGTCCGTCTCCATCTCAGCCCTCCCATCTGCATGCGTCGCCCCACTGTCACCCACCCCACCCAACATCGCCACGCGCCCCGCGGCCGGAGTCACTACATGGGGCAATCCACCGGAATGTGCGACCCTTCGTGGGTGAGTACGGGGAATGGCATTGCGTGCACGCGGCTGTAACACCTGCGGCGGTGCGGAGATGTTCTCAGCGTGCCACCTGCGTTCACCTTCCGGAGCCTGTCCATCGCCGGTCTCGCCCTGCTGGCGGTGTCGGCCTGCGGCACCGGCGTCGGCGGGCGTCCCACGTCCTCGGCTCCCAGCCCCACCACCGCGGTCACGATGACAACGACCACCACGACCGCGCCCACGACGACAACAACGACAGCAACCACGACGACTACCACCACCACGATCCCGACGACGCGGGTCGTCGTCGGGACAGGGCGGCCTGCGCCGAAGCCTGCGGTCACCACGAAGGAGCCCGCGCCACCGCCGCCGCGCGCCACCACGCGGACGCAGCCGAGGACCACCACCAAAGCGGCGCCGCCGAAGCCCGCGGGGATCGTGTTCGGGTCCTTCTGCTCGCCGGTGGGGGCGCTCGCCTGGGATGTGGAGGGGCGGCCCGCCAAGTGCTTCATGGGCAAGGACGGCAAGGCCCGATGGGGGTACGACTCAAGTCGCTGAGGGCCGGTTGGAGGAGACACGATTCGGTGAGCGGGGTTGTCCCGTTGGTGGTGATCACTCGATGCTCGGGGCATGACTTCCGGTGAGCTGCTCCTGGCCAAGATCCGCCGCGGGTTCGAGCAGTTGGATGCGGATGGGGACGGCTGGATCGATGAGGACGACCACGTGCTGATGGGGCGGCGGGTCGCGGCGTCGTTGGGGTGGGCGGGTGGGTCGGAGCAGGAGCGGCGGATCGTGGACCGGTACCTGCGGATCTGGCGGGAGGTGCACCTGCCGCACGTCGAGCCGGGGGCGCCGGGGATCTCGCGGGACGCCTTCGTGGCATCGACCAGCGCCCTCGCCGACGACCCCGAGGCCGCGCGGGCGACGCTGGGCGCGCTGGCCGAGGCGTTCCTGGAGATCGCCGACGTGGACGCCGACGGGCAGGTGGCCTTCCGCGAGTTCCTGGCCTTCCAGCACGGCCACTTCCCCGGCATGACCGAGGAGGCCGCCCGGACCGCCTTCACCCACCTCGACACCGACGGCGACGGGCACCTCTCGCCCGCCGAGTTCATCCGCGCCACCATCGACTACTGGACCAGCGCCGACCCGGCGTCCCCCGGCAACTGGTGGCTCGGCGACCCCGAGGCGGCCCCCCAGCCATGACCACCCGTTGACCGAGCCCGGCCGCCGCCCCGCCGTGAACACCCCGTTGACCGCGCCCCGCAGCCGCCCCGCCGTGACCATTCGTTGACGGCGCCCAGCCGCCCCGCCGTGACCATCGTTGACTTTCGCCCCAGCAGCCGCCCCTGCCGTGACCATCCGTTGACCGCGCCCAGCCGCGCCCACCGAGATCACCCGTTGACCGCGCCCCGCAGCCGTCCGCCGTGACCACCCGTTGACTTCGCCCAGTAGCCGCCCGCCGTGACCACCTGTTAACCCCGCCCCCCAGCCGCCCCACCATGACCGCCCCCGTTGACTCCGCCCGGCCGCCGCCCTATAGTCAACACAACGGTTGATAAAGGGAATGGTTGATCATATGGGGGCTGACGAGGTGGACGAGCGGCTGGACCGGGGGTTCGCCGCGCTGGGCGATCCCGTCCGGCGGGCGTTGATCGCCCGGCTGTCCCGCGGGGACGCCACGGTGAACGAGCTCGCCGAGCCGTTCGACATCACCAAGCAGGCCGTCTCCCGGCACCTCCAGGTGCTGGAGGCGGCGGGCCTGATCACCCGCAGCCGGGACGCCCAGCGCAGGCCGTGCCACCTGAACGCGGCCGCGCTGGAGGAGCTGACCAGCTGGATCGACACCTACCGGCTGGAGGTCGAGCGGCGGCACCGCAGGCTCGACGCCGTACTGGAAGCGATGGAGGAGCAATGAACGAGACCACGATCACCGCCCAGCCGGGCACCCCGTTCATCGAGGTCGTCCGGGAGTTCGACGCGCCGCGTGAGCGGGTGTTCCGCGCGTGGACCGACCCCGAGCTGGTCCCGCGGTGGCTCGGCCCGCGCGGCATGACCACCAAGGTGCTCGAATTCGACGCGACGCCCGGCGGCAGCTACCGCTACATCCAGTCCGACGACAACGGCGAGTACGGCTTCCGCGGCGTCTTCCACAACGTCGTCAAGGACGAGCTGATCGTGCAGACCTTCGAGTTCGACGGCGCGCCGAACGAGATCAGCCTGGAGATGATGACCTTCGAGGCCCTCGACGGCAACCGCACCCGCCTGCGCTCCAAGTCGGTCTGCACCTCGGTCGAGGCCCGGGACGCGATGGTCGCCACCGGCATGGAGGACGGCCTGCGCGAGTCGATGGAGCGGCTGGACGAGGTCCTCGCCTGACACCGGCTCATGCGGTGAAAGCGGCGGCGTGGTCGCGGAGGAATTCCTCGATGCCGCGCGGCGGATGGCCCACGACATCGAGGAAGTCGGTCGTGGTGTAGTCGCCCCAACCGGTCGCGTACGCCTGGGAGTACTCGACCAGCATGTCGGCGATCCACTCCGGAGTCCCGTGGGACAGCAGGGTTCGGCGCTGCTCGTCGTCGGAGATCGGCACGTAGTCGACCTGCCTGCCGGTGATCCCGGTGAGCAGCCGGGCGACCTCGGCGAAGGACACCGGGCGCGGTCCGGTCGGGGTGTAGATGCGGCCGTGGTGGCGCGCGGGATCGGCGGTGAGCACCCGGGCGGCCATCCGCGCGATGTCCCGGACATCGATCATGCCCATGCGGCCGTCGGCCGTGCTGGAGGCGAACACCCCGCGCGCGGCGATGCCTGGCGCCTCGTGCAGCAGGTTCTGCATGAACCAATGTGGACGCAGGATCGTCCAGGCCATGCCGCTGGCGGCCAGCTCGGCATCGGAGAGGGCGTGCAGGCGGCCGCTGCGGGTCGGGGCGTCGTGCGCGGCGCCGACGGCCGAGAGCCGGACCACCCGCTGCACACCCGCCTGCCGCGCCGCCCACACCGCGTTCATGCTGTTCTCCGCCGCCCGCGGCCCGTTCGGGACCAGCAGCCACAGGTCGTGCACGCCGTCGAACGCCGCGGCGAGTGAGCGCGGGTCGTCGAGGTCGCCGCGCACGACGGCCACGCCAGCCGGCAGCGCCACGGCGGCCGGGTCGCGCACCATCGCCCGGAGGTGGAGGTCGGTCCCGGCCAGCTCGGCCAGCAGCGCGCTCGACGCGGTGCCGGTGGCCCCGGTGATCAGCAGGGTTCGGGTCATCGGGCGGATCCCTTCAGGAGTGCGCGCGGGGTGAGCTGCGCGGCGCAGATGGACGCCAGGGCCAGGAGGAACCCGGCGGTTTGCAGGGCGGTCAGCGGCTGGTCGAGCACGACCCAGCCGAGCACCGTGGCGACGACGGGGGAAAGCAGGGCGAGGAAGGACACCGCGGTGACCGGCAGCCGCCCGACGCCCTGGAACCAGAGCGCGTAGGCCACCAGCGTGCCGACGACGGCCAGCCACAGGTACCCGCCGATCGCGGCGGCGTCGAAGGCGGGCAGGGGCCCTTCCAGGGCGGCGAACGGGACGAGCAGCAGGCCGCCCGCGGTGAGCTGCCACCCGGTGAACGGCAGCAGGCCGACGCCCGCGGGCTTGCCCCAGCGCTTGGTGAGCACGACGCCCGCGGCCATCGACGCCGCGGCGGCCGTGCCCGCGAGGATGCCCAGCGCGTCGAAGCCAGCCTCCGCGCGCAGCACCATCATGGCCACCCCGACCACGCCCGCGACGCCCCAGCCGAGCCGCCATGCCGTCGGCCGCTCGCGCAGCAGCACCAGCGCCAGCCCGGCGACGAGCAGCGGCTGGGTCGAGGTGAGCGTCGCCGCGACGCCCCCGGGCAGCCGGTAGGCGGCGACGAACAGCAGCGCGTTGAACGCGCCGATGTTGAGCACCCCCAACACGGCCGCGCGCCCCCACCACGTGCCGCGCGGCAGCACCCGGGTGAGCGCCAGGACCGCCAGCCCGGCCGGGAGCGTGCGCAGGACGGCGGAGAGCAGCGGCCGGTCGGGCGGCAGGAACTCGGTGGTGACCAGGTAGGTCGTGCCCCAGCTGAGGGGCGCGACGGCGGCCATCGCGGTGGCGGCCGCCGCGGGCGAGCGGGACATGCAGACCTCTCAACATTGAACTGTTCAACGTCGAAGACTTTAAGGGTGGTTGCTACCCTCGTCAACCGGGTGCGAAGGAGGACGCGGATGGGCGACCACGTCGACCGGGTGCTGCGCCAGTGGGCCGCCGAGCGCCCCGACCTCGCGGCCGAGCCGATGGGGGTCGTGGGGCGCATCCAGCGGGCGAGCAGGCTGCTGGAGCGCGGGCTGACCGAGAACTTCGCCCGCCACGGCCTGCAGCTGTGGGAGTTCGACATCCTCGGCACCCTGCGCCGCTCCGGCCCGCCGTACCGGCTGACCGCGGGCGCGCTGTCGGCCAGCTCGATGGTCACCTCCGGCGCGATCACCAACCGCATCGACCGCCTGGTCGCCCGCGGCCTGGTGACCCGGGAGACCGACCCGGACAACCGCCGCACCGTCGTCATCACGCTCACCGAGAGCGGCTGGACCGCGGTGGAGAACGTGCTGGACGCCCACGTCGCCCACGAGGACGAGGCGCTGTCCTGCCTGACCGCCGACGAGCGCCGCCAGCTCGCCGCCCTGCTCCGAACCCTGCTCATCGGGTTGGGCGACGCCCCGGCCGACTGACGGTCCACACCGCACAGTCGGGTGATCGGTGCGCCGGGGCCCAGCGGCTTCGCGGGCGGGCTGGTAGGTCTGGTGCGGGATTCGCACCTGCCGGAGGGACGCCGCCATGCCCGTGTTGACGTTCGACCAGACAGCGACCGGGTACAGCCTGCGCCAGGCGTACTGGATGGCCGAGGCCGCGCGCCTGGCCTACAAGGGCCAGGAGGAGATCGAGCGCACCGCCCGCGAGTGGGGGTTCGACCGCGTCCGCCACCACGAGACCGCGTTCCGGCCGCCGTTCCCGCTGGAGGACACCCAGGCCTACGTCGCCGCCTCCGACCGGATGATCCTGGTCGGGTTCCGGGGCACCGAGCCCAAGAAAATCCAGGACTGGCTCTCCGACGCCAGCACCCCGCCGTGGCCGGGCCCGGCAGGCAACGGGTACGTCCACTACGGCTTCGCCGAGGCGCTGAAGTCGATCTACCCGAAGGTCCGCGACAACGTCATCGAGTGGCGCGACAACGACCAGACGATCTGGTTCACCGGCCACAGCCTCGGTGGTGCCCTGGCCGCCCTCGCCGCCCTGCACCTGTACTTCGAGGACCCCCGCCTGCTGGCCGACGGCGTCTACACCTTCGGCCAGCCCCGCGTCTGCGACGCAGGCCTCGCCGAGGCCCACGACACCGCCTTCGAGGGCCGCACCCACCGCTTCGTCAACAACAGCGACATCGTCCCCCTCGTCCCACCCGCCCCCGCCTTCCACCACACCAAGTCCCTGCACCACATCGACGCCAACGGCCGAGTCCGCGACACCATGCCCGTCGTCAACGCCTTGTTCGACCGCGCGAAGGGCATGACCTCCGACCCCTTCGCCCCCGCCTCCGACGGCATCCGCGACCACTACATCAACAACTACATCAACGCCCTCAAACCACTGGCCCAGTGATGTTCGCGCCCAGCCGGGGATGACGTGGACTGAGGCCCCGAGCCGCTCGCCCGGTGATGCTCGCTGGACTGTGCACGCATGGGGTCGGTAGCGTGGGGGCGTGTCTAGTCCTGAGGCTTCTGATAGGTAGCCACCGGACCTCTCCGGTGGCGTTCTCCGCGGTCGCGCCCTGTTGGTGCTGACGCAGTCCTGCCCGCTGTTCGGGCACGCCACCGCAGCTGAGGTTCCTCGCACCCCCCGGAGCCGCTCCGAGGGGATCACCGCTGCCTTTCCGCGCGTCTCAGGAGCCTTCTCGTGCCTTTCGCTGTGTACGTTCTTGCCCTCGCGGTCTTCGCGATGGGGATGTCGGAGTTCATGCTGTCCGGGTTGGTGCCGGACATCGCTGTCGAGTTGGGGGTGTCGGTTCCCGCGGCGGGGGCGTTGATCTCCGCCTTCGCCGTCGGGATGGTCGTTGGGGCGCCGGTGGTGGCGGTGCTGGGGATGCGGTGGCCGCGGCGGGCAGCGTTGCTAGTCTGCCTCGTCACGTTCCTGCTGATGCACGTCATCGGGGCGCTGACTGGGAGCTTTCCGGTACTGGTGGCCACGCGGGTCGTTGCGGCGCTGGCCAATGCCGGGTTCCTGGCGGTCGGCATCGCGGCCGCGGCGGGCATGGTGGGGCCCAACGCCAAGGGGAGGGCGGCGGCCGTGCTGGTCGGCGGGGTGACCGTCGCGTGCATTGCAGGGGTGCCCGCGGGCGCGTACCTGGGCGAGCTGTGGGGCTGGCGCTCGGCGTTCTGGGCAGTCGCCGCCCTGTCGGTGCCGCCGGTGGTGGCGATCCTGCGCTCGGTCCCCGCGACCGCGCCCGACCCGGCCGCGCCGAGCGCACGGGGTGAGCTGCGGGCGCTGCGGACCCCGCGGGTGATCGTCGTGCTGGTGCTCGGGGCATTGGTCAACGGCGGAACGTTCGCTTCTTTCACCTACCTCGCCCCGGTGGTCACCGAGGTCGCCGGGGTGGGGTCGAGCTGGGTGCCGCTGGCCGTGCTGCTGTTCGGCCTGGGCTCGTTCGCGGGCGTCACCGCGGCCGCCCGCTTCGCCGACCGCGGCCCGACGCGGCTGCTGGCCGTCGCCTGCCCCGCGCTGCTGGCCGGGTGGCTCGTCTTCGCCGCGGTGGCGGGCCATCCGGTGTGGGCGTTCGCGTGCATGTTCGTCCAGGGGGCGCTGTCCTTCGCCGTCGGCTCCACGCTGATCTCCCAGGCCCTCTACGCCGCCACCGGCGCCCCCACCATCGCGGGCGGCTTCGCCACCGCCGCGCTCAACGTCGGCGCGGCGGCGGGTCCGGCGCTGGCCGGGCTCGCCATCGCGGCAGGCGGCGGCTTCCGCTCCCCGATGCTCGTCAGCGCCGGGCTCGTGGCACTGGCGCTGCTGGTCGCCGCCACGCGCCGAACCATCGGGAACACCCGTGGCGCGCATCGGAATCGTGCGTCGGACGTGCGGATGGCCGATTCCTAACGTCAGGACGAGCACCAAGTGGGAACTGGCGGCTGTCCACCCAGGACAACCCGGCCTGGTGGTGAGCAGTGGCCGAGCAGGTGGCGCGCGGCGAGTCCGCGGGCGGGGCGCTTTCACCCTGCCCCGTGACGTGGTGATGGCCGGGGTGCGAGCCGCGGCCCTTCCCCGACGCGCGGCCGCTCGGCCTGCCCGCGCCCAACCACCCGGACCCGCTGGCGATCGCCGAGCTGGCCGGGCTGCTGGTGCGCGCCCACCACCGGCGAGCAGGCCCGGGTCGTACTTCGCGCAGAGCGGGTCGGCGAGTGGCTGGGGTCGCGGTCGGGGCCAAGCTCGCCGACTCGGGCCGCGACGTCGTCCTCGCCATCGGCGACGGCTTCTACCGGTTCGGCGTCCCAGCGCTGCGCTGTCGACCGCGCGCCACGCAGGGGCGCCCTACCTGGCGGTGGTCTTCGCCAACGGCCGCTACAGCACCGGAACCAACCAGGTGGGCCAGTTCTACCCCGGTGGGCACGCCCAGGCGGCGGGCTACCCCGGCGGCGACCCGTTGCCCGACTTCGCCGCCGAGGCCCGCGCGGCAGGCGCGTGAGGTGCGGTGGTGTCCACGCCGGAGGAGGTCGGCCCGGCACTGCGTGCGCATCTGGACCGCACCCTCCACGGCGGGCCCGCCGTGGAGGCGGTCGCCGTCGCCTGAGTGCAGATCACCCACGGTGATCGACCGCCGGATAGATCCACGATCAGGTGATCCAAGGTGGACCCGCACACCGTCCAAACGCGACTGCTGAACCATTGGAAATACGCCTCGACCGGGTGACTTGTGATCCCGTGGGCGTCTACCGCCGCCATCGCGCGGCCGGTCGGGCGGGGGTCGGCATGACCTGCGTCGGCGGGCCGGATCACGTACTTTCCGTGAGGTCTGCTTCCTGCCGGAGGAGTGGCCTGTGGTCGTCGGTGGCGGTGATGCGGCGGCGCCCGCAGCCGGTCGGCGGTCGAGTGCGGACTGGGCGGGCTTCGCCGCGTGCGGGGCCGCGCTCGCGGGGTTCGGCGGGTGCCTGGTCGCCTGGCTGGTCGGCGGCGGGGCGGTCGAGCTGCCGTGGGCGCCGAGCCTCGACCTGCGGCTGAGCTTCGCCGTCGACGGGATCGGCGTGCTCTACGGGCTGCTGGCCACCGGCGTCGGCGCGCTGGTCTTCGCCTACGCCACCAGCTACCTGCGGCTGCACCTGGCCCACCAGGGCCGCACGGCGGGGGAGCGGCGGCGGTTCTGGCCGTGGATGGCGCTGTTCGCCGCGGGCATGGTCGGCCTGGCCACCGCGCAGGACCTGGTGCTGGTCTTCGTGTTCTTCGACCTGACCGCGGTCTGCTCCTACTTCCTCATCGGCTTCGACCGCTCCGAGCGCGACGCCCGCAGCGCCGCGCTCATGGCGCTGATGGTCACCGTGGTCGCCGCGGTGGCCATGCTGGTCGGCGCGGTGCTGCTCTACGTCGAGCACGGCACCTTCGCCATCCCCGAGCTGCTGGCCCGCGCCCAGCCGTCGACGACCACCACGCTGGCCGGGGTGGCGCTGGCGGTCGCGGCGCTGGCCAAGAGCGCCCAGGTCCCGATGCACTTCTGGCTGCCCAGGGCGATGGCGGCCCCCACGCCGGTGTCGGCCTACCTGCACTCGGCGGCGATGGTCGCCGCGGGCGTGCTGGTGATCGGGCGCGTGCACCCCCTGCTGGCGCGCAGCGACCTCGTGCTGACCGGGCTGGTGGTCATCGGGGCGCTGTCGGTGGTGGTCGGCGGCGCGCTCGCCCTGCGGCGCGACGTGCTCAAGCAGGTGCTCGCCTACTCCACGATCTCCCAGTACGGCTACGTGGTCATGCTCTACGGCATGGGCGGCGCCCAGGCCAACGGCGCGGCCGCGTTCTACGTGCTGGTGCACGGGGTGGCCAAGAGCGCGCTGTTCATGGCGGCCGGGGCGGTGACGATGGGCACCGGGGAGGACCGGCTGTCCCGGCTGGGCGGGCTCGGCCGCCGCGCCCCGGTGCTGGCCGCGACCGCCGGGGTGGCCGCGGCGACGCTGGCCGCCCTGCCGCTGACGGCCGGGTTCTTCAAGGACGAGCTGCTGTTCACCGCCGCCATCGGCCACGGCCCGGTGACCACGGTGCTCGCCGTCGTCGCCGCTGCCCTCACCTTCGCCTACATCACCCGGTTCTGGGCGCGGCTGTTCCTCGGCAGCCCGCGCGGGACGCTGGTCGGCACGCCCGTGCTGCTCGTCGCCCCGATCGTCGTGCTGGCCGCGATCGCCGTCCTCGGCGGCATCGTCGTGGAGCCGCTGGCGCGGCTGGCCGAGGACGCCGCGAGCGCCTCGACCGGGGGACCGGTCCCGCTCGCCCCCGCCTACCACCTCGACGCCCGGCCGGAGAACCTGCTCGCCCTAACCGCGTGGGCGCTCGGCGGACTGCTGCTGCTCCTGCCCGCGGTCACCAACCGGCTGTCCCTGACGGTGGCCGTGCTGGGCGAGCGGTTCGGCCCGCGGCGGGCCTACGAGGCGGCGATGCACGGCCTCAACCGCGCCTCGGCCGCCCTGCACGACCGGGAGGTGCGCGACCTGCGCACCAGCATCGCCGCGGTGCTGGTGCCCGCGGGCGTGCTGGTCGGGGTCGGGTTCTTCACCACCCCGACGGTCGGCGCCTACCTCGCGGGCGCGATCACCGGGGCCGACTGGCTGGTCCTGCCGCTGCTGGGGCTGGTCGTCGTGGCCACCGTGGTGGTCGCCCAGGCCCGCGACCGGCTGGTCGTCGTGCTCGCCCTGTCGGTGGTCGGCTTCGCGCTGGCCGCGGTGTACGCGCTGATCGGCGCGCCGGACGTGGCGCTGGTGGCCGTCGTGGTCGAGACGATGCTCACCCTGGTCTTCGTCGCCGCCCTGGCCAGGACGCCCGCCGAGCGGGACTGGGCGCAGCCCCAGCACCCCCGCCAGCGCTGGCGCGACCCGGTCGCCGCGGGCGTCGCCGGGCTGGCGATCTTCGTCTCGGTGTGGGGGTTCCTGTCCCAGCCCGCGCCCAGCTCGGTGTCCGAGGAGGAGATCCGGCTGACCCCCGACGCCCACGGCGCCGACGTGGTCACCGTGATCGTGGCCGACTTCCGCGGCCTGGACACGCTGGTGGAGATCACCGTGCTGCTGGTCGCGGTCGTCGGCGTGGCCACGCTGATGCGGCGGCGGCTGTGGTGACCCCGGGCGGCGACACCGCGCCCACCGCCGTGGTGCGGGGGGTCGCCCGGCTGCTGCCCGGCCCCAGCCTGATGATGGCCGCCGCGCTGATCGCCAAGGGCTACGCCGAGGTGGGCGACGGGTTCGCCGCCGGGGTGATCGTCGCCCTGGCGATCGCGCTGATCTACGTCGCGCTCGGCGTCGCCGAGGCCGAGGCCACGCTGCCGGTCCTGCGCCGGGCGCCCGCGGTGGCCGTCAGCGGGCTGCTGCTGTCGCTGGGCAGCGGGTTCTTCGGCCTGGTGCTCGGCGACCCGCCGGTGTCGCACAAGCCCGGCCCCGGCGAATCCGTGGTCAAGGTCGGCACGCTGGAGCTGTTCACCCCGCTGCTGTTCGACATCGGGGTGTTCCTGCTGGTCGTCGGCGTGCTGACGGTGCTGCTGCACCAGTTCGGCACGCCGGGGCGGGAGGGGCGGCGGTGAACCTCGCCTGCGCGCTGGCCGCGGCCGTGCTGTTCGGCTCCGGGGCCTACCTGCTGCTCAAGCGCGACCTGATCCGCATGGTCGCGGGCATCATGCTGATCTCGCAGTCGGCGGTCATCACCATCATCGCCGCGAGCCTGAGCCGCGGGCGGGCGGCGATCGCCGTGCGCCCCGGCGACGTGGTCAGCGACCCGCTGCCGCAGGCGCTCGCGCTCACGGCGCTGGTCATCGGCCTGGCCACGGTGGCGCTGCTGCTCGCCCTGGTGCGCCGGGCCATCGTGGTCTTCCGCACCGCCGAGCAGGACGAGATCGCCGCCAGCGAGGCCGAGCACGACGCCGGGCTGGAGCGGCAACGCGCCGCCGACCGCGAGGAGATCGAGTCCCGGGCCGACGACGACGCGGACGAACCCGCGGGCGAGCGGGGCCGCTGATGCTGCTGTCGCTGGCCATGCTGCTGCCCTGGGCGTCCGGGGTGCTGCTCGTCGCGCTCGACGGGCGCAAGCGGGTGGTCGCCTGGCTTGCCGTCGCCGCGCTCGCGGCCAGCCTGGTGGCGCAGGCCGCGCTCGCCGTCGACGTGCTGGCCGCGGGCAGCGAGCGCGTCGTCACCGGCGGCTGGCCCGCCGGGGTGGGCATCGACCTGCGCGCCGACGCGCTGAGCGTCACCTTCGCCCTGCTCTCGACCTTCGTGCTGCTGGCCGCCGCCGCCCACGAGGCGATCGCGCGCGTGCGCTCGCGCACCTTCCCCGGCCTGGTCGTGCTCGTCGGCGCGGGGCTGACCGGGCTGTTCGTGACCGCCGACGTCTTCTCGTTCTACGTCTTCTTCGAGCTGGCCATGACCGCCTCCTACGCGCTCAGCGCCTACGGGGGCAGGCCGCGCCAGCTCCGCGCCGCGCTGGTGTTCACCGCGGTCAACCTCCTGGGGTCGTTCATCTTCCTGCTGGCCGTCGCGGGCGCCTACCGGGTCACCGGCGCGCTGTCGATGCAGCAGGTGGCCGAGCGCATGGGCGGGGTCAACCCGAACGCGGCCATGATGATCGCCGTCGGCTTCTTCATCGCCTTCAGCGTCAAGCTCGGCCTGTTCCCCTTCCACTTCTGGCTGCCCACCGTCTACGCGGGAGCCCGGCCCGCCGTCGCGGCCATCCTCGCCGGGGCGGTGGCGAACATCGGCGCCTACGGCCTGCTGCGCTTCGGCATGGGCCTGTTCCCCGAGCAGCTGCGGTTCGCGGGCGTGGCGATCATCATCCTGGGCGTCGCGTCGATGCTCTACGGCGGCGTGCTGGCGGTCGGGCGCGGCGACGTGGCCGAGATGCTGGCCTACTCCGCCATCGGCCAAGTCGGGTACGTGCTGGTCGCGCTCGGGGTGGGCGGACCGGTCGGGGTCGCCGCCGCGGTGCTCTACAGCGTGGTCAACTCGCTGAACAAGGTGCTGCTGTTCCTGGCATCCGGGGTGCGCGGCGCGCTGGTGGCGGGCGCGTTCGCCATCGGCGCGCTCAGCGTGGCCGGGGTGCCGCCCGCCGCGGGGTTCGTCGGCAAGCTCGAACTGTTCCGCACCGGGATCGCCGCGGGCAGCGCCACGCTCGTGGTGCTGCTGGTGGTCGGCAGCGCGCTCTCCCTGGTCTACCTGTTCCAGGTCTACCAGCGCCGCTTCTGGCGGCCGGACGACCTGGTCGCCCAGGCGCCGAGCCCGCTGCCGCAGCGCCTGCTCACCGCCGGGCTGGCCGTGCTGGTGCTCGCCGCGGGCCTGTGGCCGGAGCCGCTGCTGGCCATGACCGATCACGCCGTCACCGCCCTGCTGGCGGAGGACCCGACCTGACCACGGAGGCTCGCATGGCCGCCCTGCTGCTCCGCATCGCCGCGCTCACCGCGGTGTACCTGCTGGTGCTGACCAGCCTGCACCCGGCGGACGTCCTCGTCGGGCTCGCCCTGGCCACCCTGGTCGCCACGGCGGGCGTGCGGGTGCGCCGGACCGGGCCGCTGCCCGCAGGCACGGTGCCGCGCAGGCTCGCCGGGGTGCCCGCGCTGGTCGGCGGCACGCTGGTGGACCTGGCCCGCGGCACCTGGCACACGGCAGCGAGCCTCATCGGGCCGGGCGCGAGCCGGGCGGGCCTGGTCGAGGTCCCGATACCGAGTTCCGCGCCCGCTTCGGCCGCGGCATGGGGGGTGCGGGTCGGATTAGTGCCGGACACCGTCGTGGTCGACATCGACGAGCAGCGGGGGCTGATGCTGCTGCACGTGCTCGACGCGACCGATCCCGACGCCGTGGTCGCCGCCCAGCACGACTCCTACCGCAGGCGCCAGCGCCGCGTCTTCCCCTGACGGCCATGCCCACCTGGGTCATCATCCCCGCCCTGTTCTGGGTCACCCTGCTGCTGGTGGCCGGTGGCCTCGTGCTGGTGCGCGCCCGCGGCGTCATCCAGCGCATCGTCGCGCTCGACCTGCTCGCCACCATCGTCATCTCGCTGCTGGCCCTGCTGTGCTACCTGCGCGGCGAGGCGTACTACTTCGACGCCGCGGTGGCCCTGGCCCTGCTGTCCTTCGTCGCCACCCTGGCGGCGATCCGGTTCCTCGACGTGGGGGGTCCGTTCGGATGATCTCGGTCGTGCTCGACGTGGTGGGCGGGGCGCTGCTCCTGCTCGGCCTGGTGCTGCTGACGGTCAGCCTCGTCGGCGTCCTGCGGCTGCCCGACACCTACCACCAGCTCCACGCGCAGGGCCTGGCCACCGGGCCGGGCGTGGTAGCCGTCCTGGCGTCGTCGGTGGCCACCGAGGACCCGGCGATCATCACCTTCGCCGGGCTGGCGATCGTGTTCGTCGCGCTCACCTCGCCGGTGTCCAGCCACGTGATCGCCCGCACCGCCCACCGCCGCGCCGAGCGCGCCGCCGACGGCGGGACCGGGGCGGACGGGGGATGAGCGGCGGGGCGCCGCCGCTGCTGCTGGCCCTCGACCTCATCGGCACCTTCGCCTTCGGCCTCAACGGGGCGCTGACCGCGGTGCGCTCCACCCAGCTCGACATCGTCGGCGTGGTCACCCTCGGGGTGATCACCGCGATGGGCGGCGGCGTCCTGCGCGACGTGCTGATCGGCGACGTGCCCCCGGCCACCTTCCGCGACTGGCGCTACCTGGCCCTGGGCGTCGGCGGCGCGCTGATCGCGTTCGCGCTGAGCAGGCGGCTGGGCAGGCTGGAGACGCCGATCACCGTGCTGGACGCGGTGGGCCTGAGCGTGTTCGCCGTGATGGGCGCGGCCAAGGCGGTGGCGCACGGCCTCGGCATCGCGCCCGCGATCATCCTGGGCGCGGTGACCGCGGTCGGCGGCGGCACCCTTCGCGACGTCCTCATCCGCCAGATCCCGACCGTGCTCCGCAGCGACCTCTACGCGATCCCGGCCCTGCTCGCCGCCGCCCTGACCGTCGGCGCGATCGAGCTGGGAATCTACGGCCTTCCCGCCGCCTTGGCCGCCGCCGCGGCCTGCTTCGCCCTGCGCATCCTCGGCGTTGCCCTCGGCCTCAACGCCCCCCGACCGCCCTAGTCCCGATCCGCCCAGGCGTTGACCGCCACCCGCCCCGTGGTCCCCAGATCGATCCCCCCATCCACGGCGACGACCTGCGCGGCCTCGCCAGCCGCGGGGGCGATCTCCAGGTACTGCCCGGTGAGGGCGGGGACGGACGTGTCATCCACCGTGTTCCGCCACAGCACCCGCGCCGTGACGTGCTCCCCGGCCTTCACCACCACCGGCTCGGGCGGCGCGTCATAGCTGTCCGGCGAGCTCACCGGCTGCGACCCGTTCCCCACGGTGACCTCCAGCGGCCGCCGATCCCCATCGAGCACCCGGACGACGGGGTAGCCGTTGACCGTGTAGTCCGCCTGACCGCAATTGGTCAGCACAACGCCCACCGCCCTGAGCCCGCTGGCGGTGTCGACCTGCCCGACGGTGATCTCCACCCCGGACTCCGGACACCCCTCGACCACCCCGGTCGACGTCGGCCCCGGCGGCGGCGTAGGCCCCGGCGCAGGACTCGAACACCCCACAACCACAACGACCCCGCACACCACCCCACCCAGGCGGCGAAAGGACGACCGACGGAACTGGCTCTCTGCTGCGCACATCAACCCGAGCATGTCACGCCCACCGCACCGCCCCGCTCCAAGCCCCTCACGTGGTCCCACCGAGGTGAGCTCAGCCTGGGAGCTGCCGCGCGCGGTTCTGGGCGATGTTGCGGATCTTCTTGGTGCTGCCCGACTCCGCCAGCGTGGTGAGGACCGGGTGGGAGGTGGATTCGGTCGCCAGGATGCGTTGCATCCAATCCGTGGTGGCGGTCAGCTCCGCGGGGGAGGGGACGTCGCCCGCGGCGATTGTCAGGTAGATGGTCCAGTCGTGGATGCGGCGGGTGACGAAGTCGCGTTCGGACGGTGTCGTGAGGTGGGCCAGCTCCGGGGTCAGGGCGGCGGCCCAGCGGTGGAAGGCGGCCGGGTCGGGCATGGTGGGGGCTACTGCGTCGATGAAGGCGACGACGGCGGATTTGGCCACCACGTTCACCGGGTCGCGCAGGAAGGTGCGGATGAGGATCTCGTCGAGGTCGCCGCGGGGGCCGTCGGCGACCTTCTCGGCCAGCTTCCGGTAGGCCGACGAGCGGACGTGCTCGTCGGCCACCGCCGCGTCGAGGTCGACGTCGGTGACGTCGGCGGCCGCCAGCACGGCGGCCAGGTCGTCGCGGTCCATCAGCCCCTGCCCCGCCTGCACGCGCGTTCGGCCTCGCGGCGGGCGCGCTCCTCGCGTTCGGCGCGCTCCTCGGCCTGGTTGCGGCGGCCGAGCTTGCGGACGGCGCGGCGGATCTCGGACTTGAAGTGCTCGACCACCTGCCGCTGCTGGCCCGTCAGCTCGGGCTGGCCGTCGATCGGGTGGCCGTTGGGGCCGATGCGGACCTCCTGGCCGCGGCCGGTCACGTGCGCGTGCGCGGGCCGGTCGACGTCGTACTCGTGCACGACGATCCGGACGCCGTTCTTGATCACGTCCAGCAGTGCGAGGCCCACCGGGTCGAGCCAGGTGAGGGGGTTGGGCACGTAGCTGTGCGGGGCGTACCCGCCCGCCAGGCCGATGGGGTCGGGGCTGGCGTAGCGGCCGGTCTGCGGGTCGTAGTAGCGGAAGTAGTTGTAGTGCAGGCCCGATTCCGCGTCGTGGTACTGGCCGGGGAAGCGCAGCGGCGTCGACGCCGTGCCGCCCTCGACGGTCGGCAGACCCCAGGCCGTGGTCTGGCCGAACCAGGCCACGGCGCCGTGCTCGTCGACCAGCTCCGTCGGCGTCCCCACGAGATCGGTCACGATCGCGTAGAACGCCTCATCCACGACCTGCGTGTACGGCCGGTGGCTCTTCGGGTCGTAGTCCCACGTGGTCGTGCGCCCGGCCGTGGTCTGCTCGGCCAGGGCGGTCCCGTCCCAGGCGAAGTCCACCCGCTCGACCACCTGCCCGCCCGCGTGGCGCTCCTTGGCGATCCGCCGCCCGAGCGGGTCGTAGCGGTAGCGCCACGTGCTGCCGTCCGGGGTCACCAGCTCCACCAGCTGGTCCTCGCTGTTCCAGGTGTAGCGCCACACGTCGGGGCCGTGCTCCTTGCGCGTGACCCGGCCCAGCGCGTCGTACTCGTAGCGCACCCCGCCCGCCGCGAGCAGCAGCGTGCCCGCGTACTGCCACGGCCCGGCGGCCGCGCCCGGGGCCGCCGCGGCGACGAGGTTGCCCGCGGGGTCGTACTGGTACCGCTCGGCCCAGCGGGTGCCGTGCACCTGGGTGATCCGGCCGAACGGGTCGAGGTCGAAGCGGCGCCGCCCGGTGGTCGGGTCGGCGATCTCGGTGATGTTGCCGTCGGCGCGGTAGTGGAAGGTGCGGTTCCTGCCGCCGACGGCTTGGGCGGCGAGCCGCCCCACCGCGTCCCAGGTCTGGGTCAGCCGCAGCCCCGCCGCGCCCGTCCGGCTGATCTCCCGGCCCGCGGCGTCGTAGCCGAACCGCAGCTCGCGCCCCGCGGTGGACATCGCGGCCAGGGTGCCCACGGCGTCGTAGGTCCACGTCGACTCGACCCCGCCCGGCGTGCGCCGGTGGACCCGCCTGCCGAGCAGGTCGTAGGCCGAGGTGACCGTCCGGCCGTTGATGGTCTCGGCGGTCACCCGCCCGACGGCGTCCCGGGTCAGGGTGACGGTCGCGTCGCGGCCGACCGCGGTGAGGAGGCGCCCGGCGGCGTCGTAGGTGAAGCGGTCGGTGCCTGCGGGCGTCTCGACCGCGACGACGTTGCCCAGCGCGTCCCGGTGGTAGGTGGTGGTCTCGCCCGCGGCGTTGGTCTTGCGCACGAGCCTGCCCGCGGCGTCCCGCTCGTAGCTGGTCACCCGGCCGTTGAAGTCGACCTCGCGCACCAGGCAGCCCGCGGCGTCGTACTCGTACCGCCACGCCAAGCCCTGCGCGTTGGTCACCTTGACCAGGTTCAGCTCGGTGTCGTACTCGAACTCGACCCGGCTGCCGTCGGCGTTCACCTGGGCGACCGGCAGGTCGAAGTGGGTCGTGGTCAGCGACAGGGCCGGGCCGTCGCCGATCGCGTACTCGACCAGGTTGCCCTCCGGGTCGTGCCGCCAGCGCTCCACCACCCCGTCCGGGCGGACCCGGGTCAGCGGCTTTCCCTCGACCGTCCACGTCGTGCGGGTCGTGGCGCCCATCGGGTCGACCTCGGTGACGACCCGGCCGAACTCGTCGCGGTCGACGCGCGTGGTGCGGCCCAGCGGGTCGGTGACCGCGGTGGTCAGGCCGCGCGCGTCGGTCTGCATGCGGTAGGTGCCGCCCAGCGCGTCGGTCTCAGCGATCCGGTGCCCGTGGGCGTTGTAGGCGGTGCGGGTGACCGCACCCGCCGGGTCGGTGGTCTCCACGATGTTGCCGCGCTCGTCGCGCCGGTAGCGCCAGCGGGCCCCGGTCGTCTCTACGACCTCCACCGGCAGACCGTCGGCGTCCTCGACCGTCACCGTCTGGCTGCCGTCCGGGTGCACGACCCGGGTCGGCTCGTCGCCGAGGCCGTACTCGTAGCGGGTGGTGCGGCCGAGCGGGTCGGTGGTGGCGGTCGTGCGGCCGTGCTCGTCGTACTCGTAGGCCGTGGTCGCCCCGAGCGGGTCGACCTGGCGGATGAGCTGCCAGGACTCGTCGAAGTGGTAGGTGGTCACCGCGCCGCGCGAATCGCGGTAGGTGGTGACGCGGTTCGGGACGTCGTAATCGATGGAGCAGGCGAGCGCGCCGCCGCTGCCGTCGGTGCTCACCACCCGGCCGTCGGGGCCGTAGCGGTAGGCGTACCAGTGCCCGTTGCGGTCGGTCCACTTGGTCACCCGGCCCGCGGCGTCGTAGTCGAACCGCAGCGCGCGCCCGGACGAGTTGGCCACGGTGGACAGCCGCGCGCCCGCGTAGCCGTAGGCGATGAGCGGGATGTCCCCGCCGGGCCGGACCAGGCGCAGGCCGGTGACCAGCCCGTCCGCCGAGTCCACCGCGACGTGGTACCCGCCGCTGTGGACCAGCGCGGTGGGCGTGCCCGCCTCGTCGCGGTGCACCGCGATCCGGTTGCCGTTGCGGTCGGTGATGGCGGTCAGCAGCAGCCCGGGACCGGTGAAGTGGCGCGTGGTGCCCTCGGCCGGGCTGGTCACGGTGTACCCGTCCGCGGTCGCCCGTAGCGCCAGCCGGGCGCCGCGGGGCGCGTGGACGGGCGAGCCGTCGGCGGGCGGGGTCGGGAAGGCCAGGGTGGTGCCGTCGTCGGCGACGAAGCACACGCCGATGGCGTCCGGCTCGACCCGCTGGTCCAGGGTGGACGCCCAGGTCGGGCCGAACGAGCGGCCGAGCCGGTAGGTCGAGATATGGGTCCGGGACACCACCAGCTCCAGCACGCCGGGCAGCTCGATGTCGGTCTGGGTCATCAGCATCTCGCCGGTGGCCAGGTCGACCGGGTCGCCGCCGGTGCACTTGTTGTCGTTGGGCCTGCTGTCCCTGGTCGGGTCGGTGTTGTCGCGGGCCGTGGTGCTGGGCTTGGTTCCGTTGGGACTCGTGCCGGACGGCGTTGTCCCGGATGGGGTTGTGCCGGATGGGCTCGTGCTGCTCGACGGAGTGGTCGAGGTGTTGGGCGTGCCCGTGTCGGGCGTCGTCGAGGAAGACGGCGATGTGGTGCTCGACGGGGTGGTCGTCGAGTTCGGACTGGTGGTCGAGCTGGGGGAGGTCGTGCCGGACGGGGAGGTGGTGCCGTCGACCGCGGTGGTGTTGGTGCGGGCGGTGTTCGGGGTGGGCGATCCGTCGCCGCGGCGGCCGAGCTTGGCCAGCTTCGCGATGATCTCGTCCAGCTTGCTGACGATCTTCTTGATCTTCGGCGCGACGTTGCCGATCGTCTTGATCAGCTTGCGCACGACCTCGGTGACCTTGCTGACCACCTTGGAGATCGCCGAGGTGGCCTGGGCGACGACCAGCGGCGTCGCCAGGCCGAGCGTGGCGGCGACCTCCAGCGCCCAGGCGATGAGCCTGCCGACGAGCTCGGCCACCAGGTCGCGGATGAACTCGCGGACGAACGCCACGACCTCGCCCATGATCATCACGCCTGCTGAGATGCCGTCGGCCAGCGCGGCCGCGCCTGCGATGGCGTCGGCGGTCTCGGCGTTGTGGGCGCGGTAGGCGTCGCCCGCAGCGCCGGTCCAGCCCGCGGTGCCCGCGTTGCCCTCCGCCGACAGGTCGGCGGCCACGGCGTTGACCTCGGCGGCCACGTTCGCCCAGGTGTCGGAGAAGGACTGGATCACCGGCGGGTCGCCAGCGAACCAGTCCAGCGCCTCCTTCAGCGGCCGGACGTGCTCGATCAGCCAGGACACGCCGTAGGAGGCGAGGGTGCCCAGCGGGTCGATCACCATCGACAGGACTTCCAGGCCGACCCCGGCCGCGGACAGCCCGGCCTCCACCCAGTCGCCGCTGCTGACCCCGCTGGCCAGGCCCTGGGCGGACTCGGCGATGCCGATGCCGGTGATCGCGGTGGTGGTCTCCCTCGGCTGGGCGATCAGCGGGTTGGTCATCTACAGCGCCCCCTCGATCGCGGTGAAGGAGTCCGCCCCGGCCGACTCGCTCGCCTCGTACGCGGTGACCGTCTCCCGCACCTTGCCGACCGACTCCTCGACCGCCTGGGCGGCCTGCTGGAGGGCGCGCACGCCCATCTCCTCGAACGGTTGCAGCAGCAGCGCGAACGGCTGGCAGACCACGCCGTAGGCGCTGTTGTCCATCGTCACCGTGTTCGCCGCGTCGACGGCGCCCGCGAGCCGGGACGCCAGCGCGGAGACCTTGCCCGCGTGCGCGTCCAGCTCGCCGGTCAGGACGTCGTAACCGGTCATCGCGATTCCCCCTCGAACGAAGCCCTAGCTGAAGACCGACGAGCCGCCGAAGTCCTCGTCGTCATCGTCGTCGCGGACGGCCCGCCTGCGCGGCGGAGGCGGCGGCGGGTCGTCGTCCTCCTGCAGCTCGCCGATGCGCGACCGCGGCCCGCCCGGCGCGGCGCCGTCCACGCCGTTCTCGCCGCCCTCGTCGTCCTCGACGGACGGGAAGTTCTGGTAGGCGCTGTCGAGGATGTAGCGGCCCGCGGGGTCGTCGCCGACGGTCTCGGCCACGAGCTCGGCCAGCACCTGCGGGTACCGGGACTGCGCCTTGCGGATGGCGGCCATGACGTGCCCGGCGATCTCGTCGGGCGCCATCTGCCGCACCCGGTCGGTCATGGCGATGGCCGTGGGCAGGCCGTTGTTGCCGACCGTGGCGCTCACCGCGCCGCCCGCCACCGACTCGGTGATCGAGACACCGGCCACCCGCTCGTTCAGCGCCTGGAACCGCGCGGCCTTCTCCGCGGCGTTGCGCTCCCAGTCGTCGAGCATCCTGGCGGTGTCGGCAAGCGGGTCGCTCATCCGGTCTCCAGCGGTCAGTCGATCAGGTCGTCGTCCACCGTACAAACCCCGTCCCCCGGACGCGGGCCCGCCCTGTGCGACGCGCCGCCGGGCGGACCGGTTCCCCCTCATCCGCCGCTCGCCGAACGAAGGTCCTCACCACCGGGAATCTGCGGGGAGGGCGCCGCTGCTACCCGTGCCCGCGGCGATGGTCACCCTGCGTGAGTGGATAGTTGCGGAGACCTCAAAGGGTCCGAGCCGCAGTCTGTCGGCTGCGGCTCGGACCCCGGGTTGGCTCAGAAGGCGGGCAGGACCTCGCCGCGCGGCCAGCGCTTCTTGATGAACTCGCTGACCTCCGGCGAGCGGAGCAGGCGGTCGAGGGTCGCCAGGGCGGCGTTGCCCTCGTCGGCCTTGCGGTAGGCCAGGAAGTTGGCGTACGGGTTGCCCTCGCCGGACTCGACCAGCAGCGAGTCGTCGGTGGCGCTGAGGTCGGCCTCCAGGGCGTAGTTGCCGTTGATGATCGCGGCGTCCACGTCCTCCAGCGAGCGGGCCAGCGAGGCCGGGTCGGCCTCCTTGAACTGGAGCTTCTTCGGGTTGTCCTGCACGTCGAGGACGGAGGCGCCCGCGTCGCCGGGGTTCTTCAGCGTGATCAGGCCGTCCTTGACCAGCAGGTCGAGCGCGCGGGCCTGGTTCGACGGGTCGTTGGTGATGCCGATGACCGCGCCCTCGGGCAGGTCCTTGGTGGAGGTGTAGCGCGGCTTGCCGCCCTCGCGGCCGGAGTAGAGCGCGTACGGCTCGATGTGCACGCCGGGGAAGTGCGCGAACTCGTAGCCGCGCTCGGCGACCTGCGCGTCGAAGTACGGCTGGTGCTGGAAGTAGTTGGCGTTGAGCGTGCCGTCGGCGAGGTTCTCGTTGGGCAGCACGTAGTCCTCGTACTCGACGACCTTGATCTCGATGCCCGCCCCGGCGGCCAGCTCGTCCTGGACGAACTTGAGGATCTCCGCGTGCGGGGTGATGCTCGCGCCGACGGTGAGCGAGGTCGACCCGGACCCGCCGGGAGCGGTGGGCTCGTCGGAACCGCACGCCGCGAGCGCCAGGGCGGCGGCGACGGCTAGCGCGGTGGTGCTGATGGCCTTGCGCATGGGTTTCCTTCTCTGGTTGGCGGGTCTCACCGGTGGTCGACGGCGCGGGCGACCAGGTCGCCCGCGGTTTGCAGGAGCTGGACCAGCAGCACGATGACGATCACGCAGACGATCATCACGTCCGACTGGAAGCGGTTGTAGCCGTAGCTGATGGCGAGGAAGCCCAGCCCGCCCGCGCCGATCGCGCCCGCCATCGCCGAGTACGAGACCAGCGCGATCACCGTGACGGTGAACCCGGACACCAGGCCGGGCAGCGACTCGCGGACCAGCACGCCGGTCAGGATCTGCGCCCGCGACGCCCCGGCGAGCTGGGCCGCCTCGACCTTGCCTGCGGGCACCTCGCGCACGGCGCTCTCCACGAGCCGGGCGAAGAACGGGATCGCGCCGACGGTCAGCGGCACGACCGCGGCCTGCCAGCCCAGCGCCGAGCCGGTCACCGAGCGGGTGAACGGGATCAGCGCGATGGCCAGGATGATGAACGGCAGCGACCGCCCGACGTTGACCACCAGCGACAGCAGCGCGTTGACCGAGCGCCGCGGCCGCAGCCCGCCCGGCCCGGTGGTGTGCAGCCACAGGCCCAGCGGCAGCCCGCCGACGGCGGCCAGCAGCGCCGACCAGCCCATCATCAGCAGCGTCTCCAGGGTCGCCTCGGGCAGCCGGTCGGTGATCGCGGGGTTGCTGAACAGGTCCGAGAGCCACTCGCCCATCAGGCGGCCACCCCTTCGGACACGTGCAGCCCGGCCGCCCGCAGCGCGGCGACGGCGGTCTCGCGGCGCTCGGGCGCCACGTCGAGGCGCAGCCTGCCGACCCGGACCCCGCCGAGGGTCTCGACCGTGCCAGCGGCGACGGCCACCCCGTCGAGGCCGCCGAGCACGCGGAAGACCTCCGCGGTGTGGTCGACGGCGAACGACGCCTCGACCACCGTCCGCTCGGCGTCGGCGGGCAGCGGGATCAGCTCGCGCGCCAGCCTGGTCCCGTGCCGGGTGACGACCTCCCCGATCGGCCCGTGCTCGACGATGCGGCCGCCGTCGAGCAGCGACACCGAGTCGCAGACCTCGCGGACCACCGACATCTCGTGGGTGATGATCAGCACGGTGACCCCGACCCGGTCGCGCACGTCCCGGATCAGCCCCAGGATCTGCCGCGTGGTCGCCGCGTCGAGCGCGGAGGTCGGCTCGTCGCACAGCAGCACCGACGGCTCGGCGGCCAGCGCGCGGGCGATGCCCACCCGCTGCTTCTGCCCGCCCGACAGCTGCGCGGGGTAGGACCCGCCGCGCCCGCCGAGGCCCACCAGGTCGAGCAGCTCGGCCACCCGCTCCCGCCTGCGCGCCGCGGGCACCCCCGCGATCCGCAGCGGGTAGGCGATGTTCTCCGCCGCCGTCCGCGCGTCGAACAGGTTGACCTGCTGGAACACCATGCCGATGCGGCGGCGCACCCGGCGCAGGTCCCGATCACCCGCCGCGCCGACCTCCTCGCCGTCGACCAGCACGCTCCCGGCCGTCGGCCGCTCCAGCCCGGTGATGCAGCGCACCAGCGTCGACTTCCCGGCCCCGGACTCGCCCACGACGCCGTGGATCGCCCCCCGCGGCACCCGCAGATCGATCCCGTCCAGCGCGACGACGTCCCCACCTCGCAGCGGGTACACCTTGCGCAGCCCGCTCAGCGCGATCCCGTCGGTCATGACCGCCTCGGGCTGTGAGCAGTGGACATGGGAAGACGACCTCCAGGCATGGGAAAGGGGACGAACGGACGCGCCGCGGGCTGGGCAGAACCGGCTCAGCGGGCCACGCGGGCCGAGCACATGCACCCCATGTGCCCTCCCGTCCTCAGCAGCGCGCTCCTCACACCGCCGATGCTCGCACCCGAACCCACCACATCCGAATCGCACCGCGCTGGTTCCACGATGTGAAACATGTTGGTGGTCAACACCTTGCGACCATCTGTGTCCCAGATCCCTTGCGTGACTTGGACCACGTCCAGTGGCTCAGGTGAATGCGCTTGCCAGGCGGTGGAAGCGTGGCTCTCGCCGCTCGGCGAGACGTGACGCGCGCCGCATTAGGAGTCTTACGGGCGCGGGAGGAGGGCGGCGACTTCGGCGATGGCGTCGAGGGACTCGTGGTCGAACTGGCCGCCCTGCGCGTTCTCGGCCTCGGCGATGGTGAGGGTGGCGCGGTTGAGCACGCGGCCGTAGCGCAGGCCGGTGAAGTCGATGTCGCCGAGGTCCAGCAAGGCGCCGCCGAGCGGGGTGATGTCGCCGCTGCCCTGGATGTCCACCAGGTCCCGGAACTGCCGCGCCGTGCGGCGGTCGGCCAGGCCGACCCAGGCGACGGAGACGACCGCGGTGTTCCCGGCATCGTCGGTGACGGTGAACAGCACCCGCTTGAGGGAGGTGCACCGGTGCTTGGTGAGGAAGTCCTGCACCCGGCCGAAGGAGGCGGCCACGCAGGAGGCCTGCTGCTTGGCGGCCCGCCTGGCCTCGCGCAGCCCCATGCGCTGCCACGCGCCCTTGGCGCCGCGGGGCGCCTCCTTCTGCGCCGCGTCCTTGCGCGCCTTCAATCGCGCGGACGACCCGCCCAGCCGGACCGAGCCGACTGACCCCTGCACCGCGGCCTGCCCGCCGACGACCCCGCTGCCCGCCCCGAGCGAGCCGAACCCGCCGCCCGCGGCCAGCACGCCGACCGCTGCCACGCTTGCGACGACCACGCCCTTGCCGCCGCGCCCGCCCCGGATCGGCCTTACCCGCTTCTGCTTGTCCGTGTAGAAACCCGCCACCGCGCTTCCCCCATTCCTGACCGCTGCGAATTCGGGTGCGGGCGAGGTTACCGCGGACCCACCCCCCATTCGCCAGAGGCGGAGGGTTGCCGATTGTGGACATGCGAAGCGGAATCACGTCTGGACCTGCCGCGGGGCTGAGGATTGGTCAGCAATGGCACCTTTAGAGGGTGTCTCACGTGGGGAGTTTCTTGTAGCAGGTGAGGGCGGCTGCGAGGGTGAGGAGGCCGCAGTAGTTGTTGGGGTGGCGTTCGTGGC